>JANOKR010000182.1:0-2767 GCA_031419315.1 Betaproteobacteria bacterium | reverse complement strand
CCCGCTGTGTCGGCCTGAAGGACGACCTCGCGCTGCGCACCGACGCACGTGGCACGCTGGTCAACCGCGCCTTCGCCGATGTGCCGCAGGACGCGCCCGAACTGCACCCCGAACCGGGCTTCGAGAACGAAGTCCACGCCTTCAACCTGTTTGCTTTTTTGTCGCGCAGCCAGGTCACCTGGAACCCGAGTTTTACCTCGGTGGTGAAGTACAGCTTCATGTGCCCGACAACCGAAGAGCACATCCTGCCCATCATCCACGCCAACGACCGCGTCGAGTGGTTTTTCCAGATGACCGACGAGATCCACTGGGACTGCGCGCACAAAGAATCCGGCAAGCCGCTGGCCCGCGTGATCATGAAAGCCGGCGATATGGCAGCGATGCCGGCGTATTGCCGGCACCAGGGTTACAGCCCCAAACGGTCGATGCTGCTCGTCTGGGAGAACGGCTCGCCGAATCTGGTCTACGAGATTCAAAAGGGCGAAGCGCCCGAGATCCCCGTCAAGTTCTGACCCGCCGGCACCGGAGCACCACTTCATGACTCTCGCGGACATCCAGGCCGCGGCGGGCCTGCGCTCGCCGATCCGGCACCAGCTGTTTATCGGCGGTAAGTTTGTCGACGCTGCCAGCGGCGAAACGCTGGCCACGCTGAACCCGCACGACAACTCGGTCATCGCCGATGTTGCGATGGCCGGCAAGGCCGATATCGACCTCGCGGTGGCCGCCGCGCAAAAAGCTTATCCGGCCTGGGCGCGCATGGCCGCGGCCGACCGCGGCCGCATCCTGCTGAAACTGGCCGACCTGATCGAAGGCAACGCCGAAGAACTCGCGCGCCTGGAGTCGCTCGATACCGGCCACCCGCTGAAGGACAGCCGCGCGCTGGACGTGCCGCGCACCGCGGCGTGCTTCCGTTATTTCGGCGGCATGGCCGACAAGTTTCAGGGCGACGTGGTGCCGGTCGAGACGGGCTTTCTGAACTACCTGCTGCGTGAACCGGTGGGCGTTGTCGGCCAGGTCGTGCCGTGGAACTTCCCGCTGATGTTCACGAGCTGGAAGATGGCGCCGGCGCTGGCCGCGGGCAACTGCATCGTGATGAAGCCGGCCGAGATCACGCCGCTGTCGTCACTCAAGATCGCCGAGCTGATGCAAGAAGCCGGCCTGCCCGATGGCGTGGTCAATATCGTGCCCGGCCTGGGCGCGGTGGCCGGGCAGTACATCGCCGAACATATGGGCATCCACAAGATCGCTTTCACCGGCAGCACGGCGACCGGCCGGCGCATCGTGCTGGCATCGGCATCGAACCTGAAGAAGGTGCAGCTCGAACTTGGCGGCAAAGGCGCGAATATCGTCTTCGACGATGCCAACCTGACCGCCGCGATCAACGGCAGCGCCTGGGCGATCTTCCACAACCAGGGCCAGGCTTGCATCGCCGGCAGCCGGCTGATGCTGCATGAGCGGATTGCCGACGAGTTTCTCGAGCGCTTCGCGGCGCTGGCCAGGTCGATCCGCCTGGGCAACCCGCTCGACCCGAAGACCGAAATGGGCCCGCTGACGAGTGCGCTGCACCGCGACCGCGTGCTGTCCTATGTGGCCGTGGCGCTCGAGCAAGGCGGCGAGGTCATCACCGGCGGCAAGGCGCCAGAGCAGTCCGCGCTGGCCGCGGGTTGTTATGTCGAGCCGACGATCGTCAAGGCCCGCAGCGCCCTCGACCGCATCGCGCAGGAAGAAGTTTTTGGCCCCTTCGTCACCGTGCTGACTTTCAAGGACGACGAAGAGGCGCTGCAAATCGCCAACAGTACCGACTACGGACTGGGCAGCGGCTTGTGGACCAGCAACCTGCAACGCGCGCACAAGATGGCGCGTGAGATGCGCGCCGGCATGGTCTGGATCAACTCGTACAAACGTGTCAACCCGGGCTCGCCGTTTGGCGGTGTCGGCCAGAGCGGTTATGGCCGCGAGATGGGGTTCGACGCGATGCGCGAATACACCCAGGTCAAGAGTGTCTGGGTCAATATCGATGCGCAGATCGCGCCTTGGTACCCACGCTGATGCAGCCCTTCATCTACCAAGCCAACCCGTCGCGGGTGGTCTTTGGCGCCGGCGCCTTGCAGCACCTGGTGCGTGAGATTGACCTCTTGGGCGCGCGGCGCGCGCTGGTGCTGTCCACCCCCGAGCAGCTGGCCTCGGCGCAACGCGTGGCCGACTTGCTGGGCACGCGCGCGGCCGGCATCTTTGCCAAGGCGGTGATGCATGTGCCGATCGAAACAGCGCGCGCAGCGCGCGACGAGGCACGCCGACTCGGCGCCGACTGCGCCGTGGCCATCGGCGGCGGCTCGACCACCGGCCTGGGCAAGGCGATTGCGCTGGAATCCACGCGCGAGTCGGGCCTGCCGATCCTGGCCATCCCGACCACTTACGCCGGCAGCGAGATGACACCGATCTACGGCCTCACCGAAGGCGGCGTCAAGAAAACCGGGCGTGATGCGCGGGTGTTGCCGCGCACGGTGATCTACGACCCCGAGCTGACCCTGTCGCTGCCGCTGGGGCTGACCGTGACCAGCGCGCTCAACGCCATCGCCCATGCCGCCGAGGGCTTGTACGCGCATGACGGCAACCCGGTCGTCGCGCTGATGGCCGAAGAGGGCATCCGCGCTACCGCGAGCGCGTTGACGCGACTGGCGCTGGACCCCAAGGACATCGACGCCCGCGGCGACGCGCTTTACGGCGCCTGGTTGTGCGGCAGCGTACTCGGCGCGGTGTCGATGGG
>JANOKR010000181.1:0-4220 GCA_031419315.1 Betaproteobacteria bacterium | reverse complement strand
CACGACCTGGGTCAGCACGATCTGCGACGCCGAACCAGCGACGACATGCACCGTGCCGAGCACGAAGCTCACCGCGGTCATCCAGGCCATATTCAGCCAGCCCAGCCACCAGGCCAGCGGCACCGTCAACAACACCAACGCAAAAGTGATTTCGCCAGCGATATACACCGGCAGTTTGCGCACGCGGTCGAGCCAGACCCCGGCCGGCAGTGACAGCAAAACAAAGGGCGCGATCTCGGCGGCGATGAGCAGGCCCATCTGCGTCGGCGTGGCATGCAGCAGCACGGCAGCCGTCAGCGGCAACGCAAGCATGCTCACCTGACCGCCGGTCGAGCTGATCAGGATCGACGTGAACAGGCGCCGGTAGGTGGCCTGGCGCAGCAGGTCGTCGTGGGGCAGCGTGAATCGCTGTCGCAACGCCTGAAGAAATCTCGGTGGCAAAAGTTTGCTGAACATTTTTCTTCTCAGTGCCGTCTTCGCGTCGGCTCTTTTGGAGCCGGGTGACGGGATCGCTTCCTGTGGGGCCCGGAGCATCCCGCTGATCTCTCAACGGGCTCCGGTTTGGAAGGGCTGAGAAGTTGCTAGTGGCGCGCCGGCACGAAGGTCGAACCCGCCGCTGCCCATGCGCCGCCGAAGGCCATGCCAATCGGCAGGCCTAGCGGTTGAATGGGTTTGCGGGAGGTCATCGTGCGGCTCGATTCATTTGCGGCAGCGGATCGTAGCAGCGCTGATGGCGGCATGGCAAGCTCGAACCTGGGGGGTGTCGAACCTGGGGGGCGGCACCGTGAATCGCCGCTGCACCTCGGCGACGGCCCGGCGCGGCCGCGCAACAGATCGATGCAATTTTCACAAGATCGGCAGCGGCGGCTGGGGCGGCGGCGGATCGGCGCGGCCGATGGCGTCATAGTCGCGGCTGTTCAAAATTCATGGCACGTGCGCGTGCGAGCGCCCGCGCCTGGTTCTGTTTGCGAAGAACGGCCGCGCCGCTGAGGCCCGTGGCCGAGCTTCGGCGATCCGCAAGCAGCAGCACGACAAAACCTGAAGGCTCGATTCGAATGTGTGGCATTGCCGGCTTCTGGACACCCCGTCCCTTTGGTTCCGACCGCGCGACCGAGGTTGCCAACGCGATGGCGCTGCGCATCCAGCACCGCGGGCCCGATGGCTCCGGCGTGTGGGCCGACGCCGATGGTTCGGTGGCGCTGGCCCATCGCCGGCTGGCGATCGTCGATCTCTCGGCCGCTGGTCACCAGCCGATGCGGTCGGTCTCCGGCCGCTACGAGCTGGTCTTCAACGGCGAGATCTACAACCACAATGAGCTTCGCCGCGAACTGCCGCCCGGGCCCTGGCGCGGGCATTCCGATACCGAAACCCTGCTCGCCGGATTCGAACATTGGGGCATCGAGCAGACGCTGCGCAAGGCAGTCGGCATGTTTGCCATCGCGCTCTGGGATCGTGAACTGCGGCGCCTGACGCTGGCCCGCGACCGGCTCGGCGAGAAGCCGCTGTACTACGGGCGCGTCGGCGAGCAATTGCTGTTTGCGTCGGAGCTGAAGGCGATGCGCGCCTTCCCGGGGTTTGCCGCCGAGATCGACCGCTCGGCGGTGGCCTTGCTGGTGCGCCATTGTTGTATCGCCGCGCCGCTGTCGATCTACCAAGGCATCCACAAGCTGCCGCCGGCGACCCTGGCGCATTTCGACAGCCCGGGGCAGACCGCGGAGCCGATCACCTACTGGTCCGCCTGCGATGTCGTGCGGCGCGGCCAGCAAGATCGGTTTGAAGGCTCCGACGCCGAAGCCATCGAAGCCGTCGAACGCCAGTTGAGCGAAGCGATCGCCCTGCAGCGTGTCGCCGACGTTCCCTTGGGGGCGTTTCTTTCCGGCGGCATCGACTCGTCGCTGATCGTCGCGCTGATGCAGAAGCAGGCAGCGGAGAAGGTGCGCACCTTCACCATCGGTTTCCACGAAAAAGCATTCAACGAAGCCGAACATGCAATGGCCGTGGCCCAGCACCTCGGCACCGACCACACCGAGCTGTATGTCACCGGGCAGCAAGCGCTGGACCTCGTGCCGCGCCTGCCCAGCCTGTACTGCGAGCCCTTCGCCGACTCGTCGCAGATCCCAACCATCCTGGTGTCGCAGATTGCGCGCCGGCATGTCACGGTGGCGCTCTCGGGTGATGCCGGCGACGAGCTCTACGGCGGCTACACCCGCTACGGCGCACTCGGCAAGGCCTGGTCGAACCTGTCGCGCCTGCCGCGGCCGATGCGGCGCTTGGCAGGCGGCACCTTGAATGCCGTGCTGCACGGCGGCTGGCGGGTTGCCGATGCCATCGCGGGTTCGCTGCGTGGTGATCACACCGTTGGGCCGAAACCCTTCGGTGAGCGGGCACGCAAGCTCGCCGACCTGCTCGCGATGCCCTCACGCGAGGCGTTCTATCGCTTCATGGTCTCGCAGACCCCCCATCCCGAGCACTACGTCATCGCAGCCGGCGACCCGTCGACTGCGCTGACAACGCCGGCCGCCTGGCCGCCACAGGCGTCGTTCGACGAGCGCATGATGTTCCTCGACCAGATCAGCTATCTGCCCGACGACATCCTGACCAAGGTCGACCGCGCGGCCATGTCGGTCAGTCTCGAGACCCGGGTGCCGTTTCTGGATCACCGCGTCGTCGAGCAGGCCTGGCGCCTGCCGCTGCATTTCAAGCGCCGCGACGGCGTCAACAAGTGGATCCTGCGCCAGATCCTCTACCGCCATGTACCGCGCGAGTTGATTGATCGACCCAAAGCCGGGTTTGCCGTGCCGCTGAGCACCTGGCTGCGTGGGCCGCTGCGCGACTGGGCCGAAAACCTGCTCGACCCCAAGACCCTGCGCGAGCAGGGCCTGCTCAATGCCGACTCCGTGCGCCGCATGTGGCACGACCAGCTTTCTGGCCGGCGCGTGTGGATGTATCCGCTGTGGAACATCCTGATGCTGCAAGCCTGGCTGGCCGAAAACCAGACCTCGGCTTGACCGTCAACTGCGGTAGTCGGCGTTGATGCGCACGTAGTCGACCGACAGGTCGCAGGTCCACACCGAGGCCGTGGCGTCGCCGCGGTGCAGGTTCACGCGCACCGTGATCTCGGCTTGTTTCATCACCCGCTGGCCGTCGGCTTCCTGGTACGCCGGATGACGGCCGCCGCGCTGCGCAACGTGAACCTCGTCGAGATGAAGATCGATCAGGGTCTGGTCGAGATCGTCGATGCCGGCGTAGCCCACCGCCGCGAGAATCCGCCCGAGGTTGGGGTCGCTGGCAAAGAACGCCGTCTTCACCAGCGGCGAATGTGCGATGGCATAAGCCACCTTCTTGCATTCGGCGACGCTGCGACCGCCGTCGATCCGGACGGTGATGAATTTTGTCGCGCCCTCGCCGTCACGCACGATCGCCTGCGCGAGCTGGGTCGCGACCGCAAAAATCGCGTCGCGCAGCAACCGACCGTCGCCGGAGTCGAACGACGCGATCGGCGCGTGCCCGGCGCGCTGCGTGGCGATGAGCACGAACGAATCGTTGGTCGAGGTATCGCCGTCGATCGTGATGCGGTTGAAACTTTCGTCGGCCGCTTCGCGCACCAGTTGCTCGAGCAGGGGCTGGCCGATCACCGCATCGGTGGCGATAAAACCGAGCATCGTGGCCATATTCGGGCGAATCATGCCGGCGCCTTTGGCGATGCCGGAAATGGTCACCGTGCGGCCGCCGATTTGCAGCTGCGCGGACGCCGCCTTGGGCCGGGTATCGGTGGTCATGATGCCGACCGCCGCGTCGCCCCAGTGCGCTGCATCGAGGTCGGCCAGCGCCGCAGGCAAGCCGGCTTCGATGCGTTCGACGGGCAGGGTCTCCATGATCACGCCGGTCGAGAAAGGCAAGACCTGTGGTGCCTCGATGCCGAGTAGCGAAGCGGTGGTTTCGCAGCTGCGCCGCGCGCGCACAAGCCCGTCGTCGCCGGTGCCGGCGTTGGCGTTCCCGGTATTGATTACCAGCGCCCGGATGCCGCGGCGCGCTGCGAGGTGTTCGCGACAGACCTGAACCGGTGCCGCGCAAAAACGGTTCTGCGTGAATACGGCGGCGACCGATGCGCCTGCGTCGATCACGATGACAACGAGATCACGGCGGTCCTGCTTGCGGATACCGGCCATCGCGGTGCCGACGCGCACGCCGGCGACAGCAGCGATATCGGCAGCGCAAAA
>JANOKR010000180.1:0-14009 GCA_031419315.1 Betaproteobacteria bacterium | reverse complement strand
GGCGATGCCGATGCCGATGTCACTCGGATGTCACCCCGGCCACCTTGTCGCACGGCACCGGCGCTGACCATCATGCGTCGCAGTGATACCTGAAGGGCGCAGCATGAACAACAAATTCATCCACGGCGGCATGGGCAATGGTGCGGATGGCGACACCGACAGCGCCGGCGGCATGCTTCGTGGCAGCCGCCAAGGCATCACGCTGGCCACGGGGCTGCTCCTGCTGGCCGGCGTGGTCATCGGTCTGGACGGTTCGATGCCTGCGTCGCGGCTGCCGGTCACGACGGTCACGGCCACCGAAGGGCTGGCTGTACCGGCGTGGCTCGCCCCGCCACGGGCATTGCTTTTCGAGCCCAATCGCGGACAGGCGCCAAGTGGTGCGCGGTATCTGGCGCGCACCCCGGCAGCCGCGTTGGCGATCTTCGACGACGGCATGGCGCTGGCGCCGACAGCGCCCGGCCGCGCCGGCGCCCAGCTTCGCTTCGTCAACAGCCGCAGCGGCGGCGCGTTTGTCGAGCGCGAGCCGACAGCCGGCCGCAGTCACCACCTGCTCGGCAGCGACGCGTCGAAATGGCAGCGCGGCGTGCCGCAGTTTCGCCAGCTGCGTTACGCCGGCCTCTACCCCGGCATCGACCTCGTTTACTACAGCCGCGATGGCGACTTCGAGTTCGACCTGGTGGTGCACCCCGGCGCCGACCCGGCGCAGATCCGCTTGCAGGTCAGCGGCGGCGCGACTGGTGCGACTGGCGCCACGCCGGTGATCAACGCCGAAGGCGACTTGCTGCTCGACGGCGAGGCTGGCTTGTTGCGTGTCAAGCGCCCGGTCCTCTACCAGCATATCGACGGCCGCCGCGCGACACTCGACGCACGCTGGCGGCTCGCCGCCGACGGACAGCTAACGCTCGACCTGCCCGCCTACGACAAGGCCCACACGCTGGTCATCGACCCGGTCTTCAAGCTGCTGCACTCGACCTATGTCGGCGGCGTGCACAACGACCAGGTCAGTGACATGGTGCTCGATGCGCAGGGCAACGCCTATATCGTCGGCCATTCGGGGTCGGAAGACTGGCCGGTCTCGGGCAACGCCTTGCAGAGCGAGCGCAAGAACCTCGGCAGTTATGTCTACAACCTGGTCGTCACCAAGTTCGACGCCGCCGGCACGCTGATCTGGTCGACCTTTCTCGGTGGCAGCACCAACGACTATGCCCGCGCGATCAAGCTCGACGCCAAGGGGCAGGTGGTGATCGCCGGGCAGACCTTGTCGGCCGACTTCCCGACCACCGCTGACGCGATGCAACGCCAGCGCCTGGGCTCGGCCAACGCCTTCATCGCGGTGCTCTCGCCCGACGGCTCGACGCTGGTGCACTCGACCTTCTACGGCGGCGCGGGTGGCAACTCTGCCGACGCTATTCAGCTCGACGCCACCGGCCGCCTGTGGCTGGCCGGCACCGCGGGCAGCGGTTTGCCGACGACCGTGGGCAGCTACAAGCCGGCCTTCTCCGGCAGTGGCAACGCCGGCTACATCGCACGCTTCAGCGCACCGGCCGCCGGGCCGCTGCGGCTGGAAGCTGCCAGCTACTACGGCATCGACAACCCGCCGGCCGACCAGACTTTTGTTGGCAGCGGGGCGTTTTCGCTGGCCCTGGCGCCGAGTGGTGCGGTCTGGTTCACCGGCCAGGCGCGGCACGAGTTGCTGCCCACCACCAGTAGCGCGCTGATGCCGTCGCCGACCGCCATCGACCACAACGCGCGCATCGGCGTCTTGCCGCTGTGTGCCTTTGCCTACATCGCGCGCCTGTCGGCTGACTTGGCCACGCTCGAATATGCAAGCTACCTGACCGGCTACACCCGCGAAGCGCGTGACCGCTCGTCGTGTTCAGAATACGGCCGCTCGGTCGTCGTCGATGCGGCGGGTGACCTCATCGTCAACGGCTCGACTTCGTCAGACCGTTTCCCGACCACCGCCGGCGCGCTGCAAACAACCTACCCCGGTGCTGGCGGCCAGATCGGCCATGTCGGTTTTGTCACCAAGATCAAGGGCGACGGCAGCGGCATCGTCTGGAGCACTTATCTCGGTGGCAACGGCGGCGACACCTTCCTCGTGCGGATGGTCGGCGACGCGGCATCAAACGCGGTCTGGGTCGGCGCGTTGACTTCGGGTGGAGCCAACTTCCCGCTCAGCGCCGATGCGTTGCAAAAGCTGCATGGCGGCGGCACCTACGATGCCAGCTACCACCAGATCGACGCCGCCAGCGGAGCGCTCAAATACGGCACCTTCATGGGCGGCTCGGGCAACGAAACCGGCGAGCTGGTGGCCGCCGACACAAGTGGCAACGCGTACCTCGCCGGCCCGACCGAGTCGCGCAACTTTCCCGTCACCGCGACCGCTTTCCAGAGCGCCTACACGCCGAATGCTTTTGACGGCAGCGACTGGTTTTTTCGCATCATCGGCAATGGCACGATCGGCAGCGTGCGGCCGTCGCGTGGTGGCAATGCCGGCGCCGTGACCTTGAGCATGGCGACCACCGGTGTCGCCGACGGCGCGGTGGCCGCACTCGTCGGGCCGGTCGGCGCGGTGTTCAACGCCGGCGGGCTATTTGTCGGCGCGAGCGGCACCACCCGCATCACCTTCACGCTCGACGGCGCAGCGGCCGGGCGCTACGCGCTGCGTGTGACCAACCTCGATGGCACGGTATTCACGCGGCCCGACGCCTTCGAGGTCGTCAGCGGTGGTGTGCCCGAGCTTTCGGTGCAGGTCATCGGGCGGCCGAAGATCCGTGTCGGCGTGCCGGCCAGCTTCCAGGTCCAGGTCACCAACAGCGGCAGCCAGGACGCTTACTTCGTGCCGCTGTGGGTGGTTGCTCCCGAGGCCGTGAGCATGGGCGTGCGCAACTTCAGCGTCGAGCGCAGCGCCGCGCTGACCACGGTTGCTGGTGGCCGGCGCTACTACAACCAACTGCTGCCGCGGGTGCTCGCCGGCGAGACGGTCACGGTGCCGGTGTCGGTGACGGCGATGACCAACCTGGAGTCGCTGCCGATCCGCGCGTCATTGCAGCGGCCCTGGTTCCGCACCGTGGCCGAGGCGCAGGCGCAGTTACCCGACGGCGGGCCGGGCAAATACGATCCGAATTGTTTCGCTGACGCGGCACACCCGGAGTTTGCAAACTGCGTCGGGCTGTACCTGCAATACGCCCGCGTTGGTGGGCGGGCGCTGGCGCTCGAGCCGGGCGAGACTGCGCCCACCGGCTCGGCCGATGGTGGCCGCGAACGTGCACTCGGTAATCCGATTTGCGACGCGCTGAACAACCGGCCCTTCGAAGACGGGCGGCAGGCCGGCAAGACGGACGCCAAAAACGGCAACTCGAACGCCTACAACCCGCCGAATATCAAGTCGGACCCGGTGGGCGCGGCGCTTTACAACATCGGCTACACGACGGGTGTGTTGAATGCGGTATCCGGCGCAGCAAGTGGTGGCACGTCCGCCGCGGCGGGCGTGACAAGCGCGCGCCGCTTGTCGGCGTCCGCCAGCGGCCCGACCGCGCGGCCACTGGCCGACCCGGCTTGTGACGTGCCGCCACTGCCCGATCCGCCACCGACCTTCCCGCCACCATCGACGAACAACTCAAGTTCGTCGGGTTCGATCGACCCCAACGACAAATACGGCCCGCCGGGTGACGGCAGCGCGGCGCACCACATCCGCACAGCGGCGCCGATGTCGTACACGATCGCCTTCGAAAACCTCGCCAGCGCTGGCCTGCCGGCCGCCGAGGTGGTGGTCACCGACCAGCTTGATGTCGCCAAGTTCGACCTCGCCAGCTTGTCGCTGGGCGACATCAGTTGGGGCCCGCACCGCATTGGCGTGCCGCCTGGGCTGAACAGTTACGCCACGGTCTACACCATCGACACGACTCTGGCAGTACGAGTGCAGGGCAGCCTGAACCCGACGACCGGCGTATTGAAGTGGACCTTCACGAGCATCGATCCGGCGACCAAGCTGCCGCCTTCTGACCCGACGCTGGGCTTCTTGCCACCGAATCGGAACGACACCGAAGGTCAAGGTTACGTCAGCTTCACGATCGGCCCCAAAGCGGGGGCGACCGACGGTGCCAAGTGGCAGAACTTCGCCTCGATCGTCTTCGACACCAATCCGCCGATCGTCACGCCGACCTGGGTCAACACCCTCGACCTGAGCACTCCGTCAAGCCGCGTCAACAGCGCGGCGCAGAAGAGCGGCGCGGCCGATATCGACGTCGCCTGGTCGGGCACCGACACCGGCTCGGGCGTGGCGCGCTACGCGGTTTTTGTCTCTGACAACGGCGGCGCCTTCAGCGTCTGGCAGGACGACGTTGCCGCGACGTCCGCCAGCTACGCCGGCGTCATCGGGCACACCTATGGTTTTTATGTGCTCGCGCGAGACAACGCCGGCAATGCCGAGGCCGCCAAGGCCGCCGCCGAACTGACGGTGGAGGTGCGCGACCCGGCGGCATCTGGCGGTGGGGGCGGTGGCGCGTTTGGTGTCGCCGCGCTGGGCGAGCGCGAGACCACTCTGGTGCTGTTGCTGGTGGCGCTGGGGGTCTTGTTCGGCCGGTGGGCCGTCTGGCCGATCCAGGCGGTGACTCGTGCCCTTGCGGACCGGAGGCCAAGACGTTAGTATTACAAAAGTTATAACGTCTTAGGAGCCCGCGTGACCGCCCTCAAACTCACCCAGATCGGCAACTCCGTCGGCGTCATCCTGCCCAAGGAAGTGCTCGCGCGGCTGAAGCTGGGCAAGGGCGATACGGTGTTTGTCACCGATGCGGCGAACGGGGTCACGTTGACGCCTTACGACCCCGCGCTCGACGCGCAGCTCGACCTCGGGCGCGAGTTCATGCACGAATATCGCGATACCTTTCATCAGCTCGCCAAATGACCGTCTGGCGCTGGATCGACAGGCGCGCGCTGCTGCTGTTGCACGACGAGAGCCTGGCCGAGCATGGTGG
This sequence comes from Betaproteobacteria bacterium, assembly GCA_031419315.1. GTDB lineage: Bacteria > Pseudomonadota > Gammaproteobacteria > Burkholderiales > Burkholderiaceae_C > Rubrivivax. Next base: position 9,030 of record JANOKR010000180.1, on the reverse strand, counting down.
CGCGGCGGGTTTGCGCGACGAGGGCCTGCTCGACTCGGCGCTCGCTCGTCCGCAAAATTTGCTGGCGTACGGCGCCCCCGATATTTTTGCGCTGGCGGCAGCCTACGGCGTCGGCGTCGCAAAGAACCACGCCTTTGTCGACGGCAACAAACGCGCTGCGTTTCTCGCAGTCGGTTTGTTTCTGGCGCTCAACGGATATCGGCTGGTCGCGACGCAGGCCGATACGACCTTGGCGATGCTGGCTGTGGCTTCAGGCGACATGCCCGAAGACACCTTCGCCGCCTGGCTGCGCGCGCACACGCAGCGCCGCTTGTAGCCGGTGCTGATCGGCCAGGTCGCGGGGTGCCGCCGCTCGAACGCTAGAGGTTCGTGAGCGGCCGACCGGGCTCTACGAATCGAACACCAGGCGCAGCGCCAGGCGGCGCTCCGGGCCAGAGAGCTGCAACACTGCGGCGATCAGGTTCGCGGCGGTCTCGCAGCTCAGCGGCGTTTGTGCGCCGGCAGGCCGCCAAAATGCGAGCAACAGCGCCGGCGCACGGTCGCCCAGGATACGGCGCACCACCTCGCGTTCAAGCGCGCTCAGCGCGCGCGGCGGGCCGGTGATCGGCGGCTCACGTGCGGCGTCGAGCAGCCACGCCGCTTCGCTCTGAGCCAGCGCGGGCGGCAGTTGGCGGCGCGCTGCCGCGTCGCCGCCGAGCAAGCCACGGCACAAGGCCGGCGCCGCGGCGCCGCCGGCTCGGGCGGCTGCGATCTGCGTGCCGAGCACGGTGATGAATCGCTGACGCACTTCGGGGCCGGCATGGTCCAACAGAAGCGGTGTCAAGGCGTCGACCGACTGCTGCGCGGCGACCTGCACGGCGTCGTCTGCGGCACCGCCCGCACCGCCCGCACCGCCCGCACCGGCAACCCGCGCGGCGTGCATCTGCTCGGCAGCCCCTGCGAGCAAACCTGGGAAGCGCTGCTCCAGTGCAACCCAAGTCGGTCTTGTGCTCAGCGCCTGGGCGTAGTCAGCCGCCTGGGCACCGGCTTTGGCGGGCAGGGCGACATCCAGCGGCAGCGCTGGCGCGCTGAGCAAACTGGAGGTTTCGAGTTCGTCGCGGTCGGGTTGCCAGGTGATCGCAGGCGGCGTGTTCAAGATCTTGTGCACGATGTTGACAGGCATGCCCGCTGCCCGGTACGCCGCGGCTGCGCGTCGGTTGGCCCAGGGCTGGAAGAGGCTATTCAGGCGCCCGGCCGATTGCCGATAGAAACCAAGCCGCGCGGTGGGCAAGGCTTGGCGCTGGTTGCCCGCCATCAGCACCAGTGCGCAAGCGTTGACACAGAGTCCAATCGCCCGGGTCTGCATTTCGCGGCTGCGCACCAGTACCGCGATGCGCTGCGCTTCGGCCAGGCGCCCGCCCGGCGAGGCCAGTTCGAGCAGGTTGGCGTTTGGTGTGTCGGCAAGGGCTTTGGTGACGATGGCAGCATCGCCCAGGCCGAGCGGCCCTTCGAGTCGCAACACCCGCCCGTCGCTCGACGGCGTGATGCGTAGCGCGCCCTGCGGGTCGGTGCCGCCGGCCATCTGCACATACTCGCCGCCATGGCTGGCCAGGCTGGCGGCCGCCCAGACCCAGAGCGCCAGCGCCGCGAGCACGAGCGCGCCCTTTGCGGCCAGCGTTCGTGCTGGGGGCAGCGCGCCTTGCGGCGGCTCGGCCGCGACGAGCGATCGCCACAGGCTAACGGTCAAAAACAGCTGCAGTGCCAGCAGGGCCGGCCAGGCCAGCAGCAGGCCGATGCCGGTGGCACGCAAGGGCCCGCCGCCGATCTCGGCCCAGGTGGCCAGTGCAGCCACGCAAACCGCAGCGACCAGCAGGGCCAGCCCGGCCAGCAGCCAGCGGGTGGGCGCTGAAGCACGCCCGAAAGCGCTCATCGCTGCATCGCCTGCTCGATCATCCTGGCCTTGATCGCGGCGCTGTCCTGCGGGCCGGCCAGCTCCTTCAACAACGAGCGTGCCGATGCCGGCGCGGCGGGTGCTTCAGCCGCTGCTGCGGCCGGCGGGCGCTGGCCGGGCACGACGCTGACGGTGCCGCCGTCGAGCGTTTGCTCGCGGCTGCCGGCCGGGCAGGCGCCGTCGGTGTAGATCACCGCGGTGGCGGTTCGGCATTTGCGTGGGGCTGCTGGCGAAGTTGCCGCGGCACCCTGGGCACTGCGCCCAAGTTGCTGCAGCGCCGCCGCTGACGGCGCCGACCAGCGTTCGATCAATTCCGGTTGCCAGTAGCTCCAGGCTGCGGCCCCGATGCCGATGCCCAGCAGCACCATCACGATCGCTTTTTTCGACATCACCGACGGCCCTCCCGGCCGAGCCTGCCCATGGTGCGGAGCTTAGCCTGCGGCGTGCGGCGTGCGGCGTGCGGCGATACGCCGGCACGCAGGCCGCGTTCAGAACAAGAAGTAGCGCTGCGCCATCGGCAATACCAGCGCCGGCTCGCAGTGCAGCAAGACGCCGTCGGCACGCACGCTGTAGGTCTGGGCGTCGATTTCCATCACCGGTGCGTAGTGGTTGTGCACCATGTCTGCTTTTTTCACACCGCGGTTGCCTTTGACGGCCGCCAGGCGTTTGTGCAGGCCATAACTTTCGACATGACCGTGTGCCAGCGAGGCCTGGCTGACGAAGGTCAACGAGCCGCGGTGCCGCGCGCCACCAAAGCTGCCAAACATCGGCCGGTAGTGCACCGGCTGCGGCGTCGGGATACTGGCATTCGGGTCACCCATCGCGGCCGCGGCAATGAAGCCGCCCTTGAGGATCAGGCTCGGCTTGACGCCAAAAAACGCCGGTTTCCAGAACACCAGGTCGGCCCATTGACCGACCGCAACGCTGCCGACCTCATGCGCGATGCCGTTGGCCAGCGCCGGGTTGATGGTGTATTTGGCGATGTAGCGTTTGACGCGAAAGTTGTCGTTGCGCGCGCTCGCCTCATCGTGCGGACCCGCCAATGCGCCGCGCTGCAGCTTCATCTTGTGCGCCGTCTGCCAGGTGCGGATGATGACTTCACCGACGCGCCCCATGGCCTGGCTGTCGCTGCTCATCATGCTGATCGCACCCAGGTCGTGCAGCACATCTTCGGCGGCGATCGTCTCGCGCCGGATGCGGCTCTCGGCAAACGCCAGGTCTTCGGCGATCGACGCATCGAGGTGGTGGCAGACCATCAACATGTCGAGATGTTCGTCGACCGTATTGGCGGTGTAGGGCATCGTCGGATTTGTCGACGAAGGCAGAAAATTCTGCTCACCCACCACGCGCAGGATATCCGGTGCGTGGCCGCCACCGGCGCCTTCGGTGTGGAAGGCACACAGCGTGCGGCCCTTGGTCGCGGCGATGGTGTCTTCGACAAAGCCCGATTCGTTGAGCGTGTCGCTGTGGATCGAAACCTGGGTGTCGGTGGCCTCGGCCACGCTCAGGCAGCAGTCAATCGCCGCCGGCGTGGTGCCCCAGTCTTCGTGCAGCTTCAGGCCGATTGCGCCGGCATCGATCTGCTGTTGCAGCGCCTGCGGCTGGCTGGCATTGCCCTTGCCGAGAAAACCAATATTCATCGCGAACGCATCGGCCGCTTCGAGCATGCGGCGGATATTCTCCGGCCCCGGTGTGCAGGTCGTCGCCAGGGTGCCGGTGGCCGGCCCGGTGCCGCCGCCGAGCATCGTCGTGACACCGCTCATCAAAGCTTCTTCGATCTGCTGCGGGCAGATGAAATGGATGTGGCTGTCGATGCCACCGGCGGTGACGATCAGGCCTTCGGCGGCGATGATTTCGGTGCCCGGACCGATGACGATCGTGACCCCCGGTTGCACGTCCGGGTTGCCGGCCTTGCCGATCGCCGCGATGCGCTGGCCACGCAGGCCGATATCGGCCTTGTAGATGCCGCTGTGGTCGACGATCAGCGCATTCGTGATCACGCAGTCGACGGCAACGTTGATGCCCGGGCCATTGATGCGCTGGCTCTGGCCCATGCCGTCGCGGATCGTCTTGCCGCCGCCGAACTTGACCTCGTCGCCATAGACCGTGAGGTCACGTTCGACTTCGATGACCAGTTCGGTATCGGCCAGGCGGACGCGGTCGCCGGTGGTTGGGCCGTACATCTCGGCATAGGCGCGGCGTCCGATGGTCGTCATCGCTTTAAAGCTTTCCTTGGACCAGGCCGCGAAAACCCCAGACCTCGCGGTCGCCGGCGTAGTCGACGAGTTCGACCGTGCGCTGCTGGCCGGGCTCGAAGCGCACTGCCGTACCCGAAGCGATATTCAGCCGCATGCCACGCGCCGCAGCGCGATCGAAGCGCAGGGCCGCATTCGTTTCTGCAAAGTGGTAATGCGAGCCGACCTGGATCGGCCGGTCGCCGCTGTTTTCGACGATGAAGGTCGCACAACGCCGGCCGGCGTTGATGACGATATCGGGGCCGTCGCTGATCAGGAACTCGCCGGGGATCATGTGGCGCTTTGCCTCATGCGATGGGTTGGTGCACGGTCACCAGCTTGGTGCCGTCGGGGAAGGTCGCTTCGACCTGGATGTCGGGGATCATCTCGGCGACACCTTCCATCACATCGGCGCGGCGCAGCACGGTCTTGCCTTCGCTCATCAAGGCGGCGACGGTCTTGCCGTCGCGTGCGCCTTCCATGATCGCCGCGCTGATCAGCGCCACCGCCTCGGGGTGGTTGAGCTTGAGGCCACGCGCACGGCGCCGCTCGGCGAGCAGCGCGGCGGTAAAGATCAGCAGCTTGTCTTTTTCGCGCGGGGTCAGGTCCATGGCCGATGGTGCATGCAGATTTGGTGCCATCGTAGCCGGTCTGCACGGGCCTGGATGGGGCGCACTTGGGTCGGACAGGCGGCGCACTGCTTTGGGTTGATGGTGCTGGCACGGCGGTTGCGTAGGTACTGGGTCAATTGCTGTTGCTCAACCCACCCGTCCCAAGGAGACCCGAACCATGACTTTGAAGAACCCCATGCGCCGCCATGGCCTGAAGACCGTCGCCGCCGCGCTGCTTGCTGCCGGCCTGGCATCGCCCGCGTTTGCGCAGGGCACGATCAAGGTCGGCGTATTGCATTCGTTGTCCGGCACGATGGCGATCAGCGAGACAGTGTTGAAGGACACCGTGCTGATGGCCATCGACGAAATCAACGCCAAGGGCGGCCTGCTTGGCAAGAAGCTCGAGCCGGTGGTCGTCGACCCGGCATCGAACTGGCCGCTGTTCGCGGAAAAAGCCAAGCAGCTGATCGGCCAGGACAAGGTCGTCGCGGTCTTCGGTTGCTGGACGAGTGTGAGCCGCAAGTCGGTGTTGCCGGTATTCGAAGAGATGAATGGCCTGCTCTTCTACCCGGTGCAGTACGAAGGTGAAGAGCTGAGCAAAAACGTGTTCTACACCGGCGCCGCGCCCAACCAGCAGGCCATCCCCGCGGTCGAATACCTGATGAGCAAGGCGGGCGGCGGTGCCAAGCGCTGGGTGCTGCTCGGCACCGACTATGTTTACCCGCGCACCACCAACAAAATCCTGCGTGCCTTCCTCAACAGCAAGGGCGTGAAGGATTCGGACATCGACGAGAAGTACACGCCGTTTGGCCACGCTGACTACCAGACCATCGTCGCCGACATCAAGAAGTTTGCCGCCGGTGGCAAGACCGCGGTCGTCTCGACGATCAATGGCGACTCCAACGTGCCGTTCTACAAGGAACTCGGCAACGCCGGCCTGAAGGCCAAGGACGTGCCCGTGGTCGCCTTCTCGGTCGGTGAAGAAGAGCTGCGTGGTGTCGACACCAAGCCGCTCGTCGGCCACCTCGCGGCGTGGAATTATTTCCAGTCGATCAAGTCGCCGGCGAATACCGAGTTCATTGCCAAGTGGGCGGCCTACGCCAAGGCCAAGAATATCGCCGGCCACAAGGACAAGCCGCTGACCAACGACCCGATGGAGGCCACCTATATCGGCTTCCAGATGTGGGCCGCGGCGGTCAAAAAGGCGGGCAGCACCGACACCGACAAGGTCGTCGCCGCGATGGCCGGCCAGACCTTCACCGCGCCGAGTGGCATCACGTCGAAGATGGACGAGAAGAACCACCATCTGCACAAGAGTGTGTTCATTGGCGAGATCAAGGCCGACGGCCAGTTCAACGTGGTCTGGAAGACCCCCGGCCCGGTCAAGGCCCAGCCGTGGAGCCCGTTCATGCCCGAGAACAAGGGCAAGAAAGACGAGCCGGTGTTGATGGCCGCCAAGAAGTAATCCGGGATGCGCTGGCTGCTTGCGCTGATAGCAGCCTTGTGCGTCAGTGGGCCTGCTGCGGCATTGACGCCGCAGCAGGCCCGCGCGCTTGTGGCCGGCGACGCCGAGTCGCGCATCGCGGCGTTGAACGCGGTGCTCGCTGGTGCCGACGCCCAGACCGTCGCGCTGATTCAGGCCCTGGCCGACGACGCGGTCAAGTTCACCGACAACGCCGTTTTTGTGATCAAGGACGGCAAGGGCCATGACCCGGTCACCGGAGCAGAACGCGCGGTGCCCGAAACGGCCGTGGACGTCATCAACAACAACCAGATGCGCGGCGAGCTCGATGCGGCGCTGGCATCGATCAAGCTCTTTTCGCCCGACGCCGCCTTGCGCGCCGAGGCGGTGAAGACACTCAAGGGCGAGACCGACGAAGCCCGGCTGCCGCTGATCGAAAAGGCCCTCGCGGCGGAAGCTGTGGTGTCGATCAAGCAGGCGCTGACCGATGTGCGGTTTGCGATCCTGCTCGGCAGCACCGACCAGGCCAGGCGCCTCGAAGCCGCGGTGTCGCTGGGCGCCAGCGGCACGCCAGCGACCAAGACCTTGTTGATCGAGCGGCAAAAGATCGAAACCGAAGCCGACGTGAATGCCGCCATTGGCGTCGCCCTGCGCGCGATCGAAGGCCGGCTGGCCTGGGGCGAGCGCCTGGGCGTGGTCTTCACCGGCATCAGCCTGGGCTCGATCCTGTTGCTGGTGGCGCTCGGACTGGCCATCACTTACGGCCTGATGGGCGTCATCAACATGGCGCATGGCGAGCTGATGATGATCGGCGCCTACGCCACCTACGTCATCCAGAACCTGTTCCGCGCCTATCTGCCGGGGGCCTTTGATGTTTATGTGCTGGTCGCGATCCCGGTGTCTTTTTTCGCCGCCGCGCTGGTCGGTGCCGGGCTCGAGCGCAGCGTCATCCGCTGGCTTTATGGCCGGCCGCTGGAGACCTTGCTCGCCACCTGGGGCATCAGTCTGATGCTGCAGCAGGCGGCGCGGTCGATCTTCGGCGCGCAGAACGTGCCGGTCGAAAACCCGGCCTGGCTGTCGGGCGGTATTGACGTGATGAGCAACCTGACGCTGCCTTTCAACCGCATCGCCATCATCGCCTTTGCGGTGTTCGTGCTGGTGCTCGTGTGGGCATTGATCACGCGCACGCGGCTGGGCCTGTTTGTGCGCGGCGTGACGCAGAACCGGCGCATGGCGGCGTGCATGGGCGTCAATACCGCGCGCATCGATACGTATGCCTTTGCGCTCGGGTCGGGCATCGCCGGGCTGGCGGGTTGTGCGCTGTCGCAGGTCGGCAATGTCGGGCCCGACCTGGGCCAGGTTTACATCGTCGATTCGTTCATGGTCGTGGTGCTCGGCGGTGTCGGCCAACTTGCCGGCACGGTCTACGCCGCCCTCGGCCTGGGGGTACTGAACAAACTGCTCGAAGGCTGGCAGGGCGCGGTGCTGGCCAAGATCATGGTCCTGGTGCTGATCGTGATCTTCATCCAGAAACGGCCGCAGGGGATCTTTGCCTTGAAGGGCCGGAGCGCAGAAGCATGAGGGCGCGGGGGCACTGCCTTAGGCTGATGTTCCGCAGCGGCCGCTTGGTCGCGACTGCGTCGGTGTCGGTGTCGGTGTCGGCGCGGGCAAGGCGCCGGGCGGGGTGCGGGCGGGGCTCGGAAGGCTTGCCCTGCGCTGCGCTACGGGTGCCCTGCGATGCTCGGATTCCTGGCCGGTGGCCGAACTCACTTCGTTCGCTGCGCTCACTGCGTTCAGACAGTCGGCCACCAGTCAGAGCACGAAGCGCGCTGCGCCCACGGCCAGGAATCCTGTGCTTCTCGGCTGCGCCTACTCGCCCCACCCGCACCCCACCCGGCGCCTTGCCGGCAACGATTTTGGTGTTCGACGAGTGGGACACCACCGCTGTTTGCAGGCCCGAGGGCGGTACGGCGCTGGGGCGACTGTGCGCAGCCGAGAAGGTGAGCAGGGACACAAACAGTCCGGGGGACTGTTTGTGCCTTGCGAACGGCCGGGCCTCCTGGCCCGGCGCGGCCTGCAAGGCCAGGGCTTCTGGCCGCGCGCATCGCGCGCTTCGTGCTCTGACTGGTGGCCGACTGTTTGAGCGTAGTGAGCGCAGCGAGCGAAGTGAGTTCGGCCACCGGCCAGAAGACCGAGCATCGCAGGGCACCCGTAGCGCAGCGAAGGGCAAGCACTCGGAGCCCCGGCGGCGCACCGTCCTCGGGCCCGTGCGCGGTGTCGTCGCGTCTCCGGCCACAACGAGCGCCGCGGAGCAGCAAAAGTGACCAAGCTGGGAACTCGCGGCTGGTCCAGCGTCCTCGCCGCAACCATCACGATCGCGGTCCTCGTCCCGCTGCTCAACCTCGCCCTGCCGCAAAGCAGCGCACTGCACCTGAGCGACTTCTATGTCAGCCTGCTCGGCAAGATTCTTTGCTACGCGATCTGCGCGCTGGCGATGGATTTGATCTGGGGCTACACCGGCATCCTGTCGCTCGGCCACGGTCTGTTTTTTGCGCTCGGTGGTTACGGCATGGGCATGTACCTGATGCGCCAGATCGGCAGCGATGGCCAGTACCGCATGCCGATGCCCGACTTCATGGTCTTCCTGAACTGGAAAGAATTTCCCTGGCATTGGGCTTTGAGCGACAGCTTCGTCGCGCAGATGCTGCTCGTTGTGCTGGTGCCTGGTTTGCTGGCCTTTGTCTTTGGCTACTTTGCCTTTCGCTCGCGCATCAAGGGCGTCTACTTTTCGAT
>JANOKR010000179.1:0-4249 GCA_031419315.1 Betaproteobacteria bacterium | reverse complement strand
CCCCGGTGACGCGGATCTTTTCGGCGTTGACGATGACGATGAAATCACCGGTGTCGACGTGAGGCGTGTAAATGGCTTTGTGCTTGCCGCGCAAACGGAGTGCCACTTCGCTGGCAACACGTCCGAGCACCTTGTCGGTGGCGTCAATCACAAACCACTCGTGCGTCACTTCGGCCGGTTTGGCGCTGAAGGTCTTCATGAGGGACTCTCAAAATTGATGCCCGGGCAGCAAGGCCACAGGCATCAGGACACGGCTGTTATTCGGGTGTTGCGCCGCCCGAGGCGCCACTTCGTGGAGGTGGCCTCTTGGGTCGGCGGCCGGCTGATGCAGCCCCGAGAGGCCGGTCAAAGCAGACACGCACACGATTCCCCGCCGATTTCGGGAAAGCCGATGAGTATATCCGACGGCGGTCTGGGCGGCAAAGCTGACCGCGTCGGCAAGCTCGTCATCGTGGAGCGCGCGCCCTAGACGGGAGCAGTAAGATTAGGGTTAACACTGATCGAAAGGTCTGCCATGAACGACACCAAGATCATCATCACCGAGCACGGGGCGGCAGGGCGGCCGGAAGTTGCCAGCGACCCGGCGCCGTTTCGCTGGGTGCCGGTGCGCTCGCTCTCGTCGAGCCACCGGCCAAGGATCGCAACCCACCTGCTCGCCCTGAACGACCAGGATCGCTACCTGCGCTTTGGCCATGTCGCCTCTGACGAGCAGATCGGCCGCTACGCCGATCTGCTCGACTTCGACCGCGACGAGATCTTCGGCGTCTTCAACCGCCGCCTGGAGATCGTCGCGATGGCGCACCTCGCCTACCTTGGCAGTGCCGGCGATGCAGGCACCGCCGACGGCGGCCCGCGCAGCGCCGAGTTCGGGGTTTCGGTTGGCGCCGCCGCACGCGGCCGCGGCATCGGCTCGCGTTTGTTCGACCATGCCTGCCTGCACGCACGCAACCGCGGCATCGACACCCTGCTGATCCATGCACTGAGCGAAAATACGCCGATGCTGCGCATCGCGCGCAACGCCGGGGCTCGCGTCGAGCGCAGCGGCAGCGATTCGTCGGCGGTCCTGAAACTGCCGCCGGAAGATATCGCCTCCAACGTCGAGGAATGGGTCGAAGACGGCGTCGCCCGGCTGGACTATTCGATCAAGCGCAGCGCCCTGCAGATCGACGGCCTGATCACGGCGGTCGCCGCTGTCGCCGGCCGCGGCGACACCCACGAACTGCCGGCGTCGGCCCTCCCTGCGCCGCCGGAGAACAGCCCCACCCCCTCACCCGGGGAGGGGTAAACACACCTATCCGCGGGGAGCGACCCGCGGAGCGGGGCGTTACCATTTCCGACATTCGAACCTGTCGCTGAATATCGCGCGCTTCCCTCCTTGGGACCGCGGTGCCCGCCGCCTCGCGCCATGCAGCAACCCCTTTTGTGGATCATCGCGATTGCCCTGCTCGCCCTGGTGGCGCTGGGCTGCGTCGTGTGGGCGCTGCGCCCGCGACAGGCTCAACCTGCGCCTTTGCCGATCGACTGGGCGCTCGGGCCGCGGCCGGTTTTCAGCTCCGACGAGCGCCGCGTCTATCGCCAACTGCGTGAGGCGCTGCCGCATCACATCGTGCTGTCCAAGCTGCCACTGGTACGCTTTTGCCAGCCCACCGATCCGCAAGAAGTGCGGTACTGGTACGAGCTGCTGGGCACGATCCACATGACCTTCGTGATTTGCAGCGCCAACGGCCGTGTGCTCGCCGCGATCGACCTCGACAACGACCGCGCCAACTCACGGCGCGTGTTGCAGATCAAGCAGTCGGTGCTCGGCGCCTGCCGGGTGCGCTACCTGCGCTGCTCGCCAGACCGCCTGCCGTCAATCCCCGAGCTGCAATTGCTGGTGCCCAACAGCGCCGGCGCGTCGCGCGGGCCGCAGGCCGCATCCGGCTCAGCGGCCGGGCACGACCAAGGCGCGGCGTCCACCGCCAGCCGCCGCCGCGAACGCAGTGCGCTGTGGCAGGACTCGGGTTTTTTCCAGGATTCCTTTTTTGGCATCGACAGCCTGCGCGACACCGGCCCGGCCAGCGGCTTCGGGCCCCAGTCCCTGCGCAGCCGCGGCATGAGCAGCGTGCAGCCGCCCGACGATATCGGTGACGTCGTCGTCGAGTCGGCGCGCATGCCCGCGCCAGCGCCGGCGCAGACCCGGCATTGATGCCTGACGCCACAGCGGCGCAGCCAAGTGCTGAGCCCGACATCGATTCACAAGCGTTTTCCGGGCTGACGCCGGCCGAAGTGCTGGACGCACTCGATGCCGTTGGCCTGCGCGGTGATGGCCGCATCCTGCAGCTCAATTCCTACGAAAACCGCGTCTTCCAGGTGCTGCTCGAAGACGGCGGCGCGGTCGTCGCCAAGTTCTACCGGCCGGGGCGCTGGAGCGACGCGCAGATCGCCGAAGAGCATCAGTTCGCACTCGAACTTGCGGCGGCCGAAGTGCCGGTGGTCGCACCCCTAACGCTGCAAACCAGCGACCCGCAGGTCCGCCTCTTGCCGGCCCATGAGCCGACGCATACGTCAGCCGACCGGCCCACCACCCTGGCGATCAGGCAGGCCGCCGGCGGCACCCAGCGCTACACCGCTGCGCCGCGCTGCGCGGGGCGCGCCCCGGAGCTCGAAGACGATGCGGTGCTGTTGCGCCTGGGCGGCTTCATCGGCCGCCTGCATGCCGTCGGCGCGACGGCCGAGTTCCAGCATCGGCGCCGATTCGACCCCCCCGCCGACACCCGCGCGGCGCTGGCCCAGCTGCTCGACGGCGGCTTCGTGCATGCCGACCAGGCGGCAAACTGGCGCAGCGTCTGCGCCCTTGCGATCCTGTCGATCGACGAGGTTTTTGACCGCGTGCAACCCCGCACGCTGCGCCTGCACGGCGACTGCCATCCTGGCAACCTGCTCTGGCGCGATGCCGGCGCGCATGTTGTCGATCTTGACGACTGCGGCAGCGGCCCGGCGGTGCAAGACCTGTGGATGCTGCTGTCGGGCGAGCCGGTCGCGGCCGCCCACCAGTTGCGCCAGTTGCTGCGCGGTTATGACCAGTTCATGGCCTTCGACCGGCGCGAGCTGCAGCTCATCGACGCCTTGCGCCTGACGCGGATGATCAGGCACAACGCCTGGGTCGCGCAGCGCTGGGCCGACCCGGCGTTTCCGGCCGCGTTCCCCGGGTTCGGCAGCTCGGCCTACTGGTCGCAGCAGTCGATGCAATTGCGCGAGCAACTGGCAGCGGCGCAAGAGGCGCCGACGTTCGACACCGACGACTGAAGCCGGCCGTCGGCGGGCCTTGCGCTGGCCATGTTCGGGGCCAGCGAGCGCTGTAGTTTCAGCCCACCAGCAGCCGGTTCACGCGCTGCACATAAGCCGCCGGGTCGTCGAGCTGGCCGCCTTCGGCGAGCAGCGCCTGGTCGAACAGGATCTGCGCCAGATCATCAAAGCGCGGATCCGATTCGAGCCGCTTGACCAGCACATGCTCGGGGTTGATTTCCAGGATTGGTTTGGACGCCACGGCATCGTGCTGGCCGGCCTGTTTCATCAGCCGCGCCAGGTGGCCGCTCATGTCGCCTTCTTCGACCACGATGCAGGCCGGCGAGTCGACCAACCGGGTCGTCACGCGCACATCCCGCACGCGGTCTTTCAAGACCAGCTTCAGCCGCTCGACCAGCGGCGCCAGCGCGCCGGCCGCCGCTTCGGCCAATTTTTTCTCTTCTTCGTCCTGCAAGCCACCGAGATCGACACCGCCCTTGGCGACGCTGCGCAGCGGCTTGCCGTCAAATTCGTACAAGTTCGTCAACAGCCACTCGTCGACGCGGTCGACCAGCAGCAGCACCTCGATGCCCTTCTTGCGAAAGATCTCCAGCTGCGGGCTGCTGCGCGCGGTGCTCAGCGAATCGGCGGTGACGACGTAGATCGCGTCCTGGCCTTCTTTCATGCGCGCCACATAGTCGGCCAGCGACACGCCGTCATCGGCCTGCGTTGACGCAAAACGCAACAACTTGGCCAGCCGTTCCTGGTTCGGCCGGTCTTCGCCGATGCCTTCTTTGAGCACCGCACCAAAGGCCTTCCAGAACTCGGCGTATTTGTCCTTCTGGTTCTCGGCCAGGTCTTCCAGCATCGACAGCACGCGCTTGGTCGACCCCTCGCGAATGCCCTTCACGTCGCGGCTTTCCTGCAGCAGCTCGCGGCTGACGTTGAGCGGCAGGTCGGCCGAGTCGATCACGCCCTTGAC
>JANOKR010000178.1:0-2742 GCA_031419315.1 Betaproteobacteria bacterium | reverse complement strand
GCTCAATCGCGAAGACGCTTTTCGCATCGCCGCGCGCGTGGCCACACGCGTGCTGCGGCCGCATGCGCAGGCGCCCGCTGTTGTCGGCGATGCCGACGCAGCGCGTGACAACCTGCTGGTGCAGGGCGACAACCTCGAAGCGCTGGCCGCGCTGCTGCCCTTTTACCGCGGCCGCGTGAAGTGCATCTTTATCGACCCGCCGTACAACACCAAGAGCGCGTTCGAGCACTACGACGACAACCTGGAGCACAGCCAGTGGCTGACGATGATGCTGCCGCGGCTGCAACTGCTGCGCGAGTTTCTGCGCGAGGACGGCAGCATCTGGGTGACCATCGACGACAACGAGGGGCATTACCTCAAGGTGATGATGGATGAGGTGTTTGGGCAGGGGAATTTCGTTACTACGTTCATTTGGCAGAAGGTCGACATCCCGAACGACAACAAGGTATCGATCACGCCCGATCACGAGTTCGTGCTGGCCTACGCGAAGTCACTCGCAGCAGCCAAGTTCAAGCGCAAATACGATCCTTCGCTGATTGACGCGTACGGCCAAGTGAGCGAGGCGGGCCATCGTTACCGCGACCGGCTCCTGAAGAAGAATTGGAAGAACAGCCTTCGATCAGACCGACCGACGATGTTCTATCCACTCACGGCACCCGACGGTTCTACTGTGTTTCCCGTTCACGACGACGGGCGAGAGGCGAACTGGGCTCTCGGGACAAGAGGCGTCGAGGAAGCAGCAAGCGAAGGGCGGCTGATCTGGAAACAGCGTGAGCGAAACGGTACGCCCATTTGGGTGCCATAAACACGCGAGTTCGCGCCAGAAAGCCCAGAGCGACCGCACCCAACAATCCTCCTAGACGTGAAGACCTCGCGGCAAGCCAAAGCGCATCAGCGAGAGTTGCTACCGGACGCGCAACCGTTTGACACTGTCAAGCCTGAGCAATTGATCGCCCGGCTCCTCGAAATCACCACAAAGCCGAGCGACCTGGGCGGCGCGCAGCGGCGGTGCCTGCCTGTTCGCAATGGCATTCAAGGAGCGCGGCGGTCTCGGCGTGGGCCAGCAGCTCGATGCAGCAATTTCGCGACCCTCCTTGGCGCCAACGATGTCGTGAACCTGGCCGCCGCGCCGCCGCGCTGCCGGCCGAAACGGTGGTCCAATGAAATCGCATCGAAGGCCGTGCCGGGGTTCTCGCGGGGCTGCAACGGGCCGCCTCGTGTGCGATCGGGATCGCACCGCGCCGCATGCGTAGATCGTAGATATTGGGATGGGCAGAGCCATGGCAGCCAAGGACCACCAGCGCGAAGCGCAGATCGAAAAAGCGTTGGCGGCTGCGCAGGGCAGCGCCGCGGCGTTTGTCTTCACCACGATGTACGCCGATGCCGCACTCGCCGCCGCACGCCATGCCGACAACTGCGACCGCGCCGGGGTGCAGGCCGGCGCGCTGGCCGGCTTGGGCGTATCGATCAAAGACCTGTTCGATGTTGCCGGCGAAGTCACGCTCGCCGGCTCGGTGCAACGCCGCGGCGCGCCTGCAGCGACCCGGGATGCCGCTGCGGTGCAACGTTTGAGGTCGGCCGGCGCGGCGATCATCGGCAAGACCAATATGAGCGAGTTCGCCTTCTCCGGCGTCGGCATCAATCCGCACTACGGCACGCCGGTCAACCCCTGCGACAACACGGTCGCGCGCATCCCCGGCGGCTCGTCGTCGGGCGCAGCCGTATCGGTGGCGCTGGGGCTGGCCTTTGCCGGCCTGGGCTCGGATACCGGCGGCTCGCTGCGCATTCCGGCGGCGCTGTGCGGGCTGGTCGGCTTCAAGGGCACGCAGCACCGGGTGCCGTTGGACGGCGGCTTCCCGCTCTCGCACACGCTGGATACGGTGGGCGCGATCACGCGCAATGTCGCGTCATCGCTGTTGCTTGACGGCGTGCTCGCCGGCGCGCCGCTGTGGGTGGTCGAGCGCCCGCTGCGCGGCCTGCGCCTGGGCCTGCCGCAGACCCTGGTGCTCGATGCGCTGGAGCCGGCGGTGGCGCAGGCCTACCAGCGTGCGCTGTCGGCGCTGTCGGCGGCCGGCGCGCAGTTGATCGAGTTGCCGCTGGCCGAGCTCGGCGAGGTCGCCAAGATCAACGCGCCGGGTGGCTTTTCGTCGGTCGAAGCCTGGGCCCTGCACCGCGCGGCGATGCTTGTCCCCGACCAGCGTGCGCTGTTCGACCCGCGTGTGGCGGCGCGCATCGCGCTCGGCGAGCCGGTCAGCGCTGCCGACTACATCGTGATGCAAGGCCGGCGCCGCGACTGGGTGCAGCGCACGAGCAAAACCATTGCCGGCTTCGATGCCATCGTCTGCCCGACGGTGCCGATCGTCGCGCCGCCGATCGCGCCGTTGCTGGCCAGCGACGAGGTCTTTTTCAAGGCCAACGGCCTGCTCCTGCGCAACACCTTTGTGATCAACTTTCTCGACGGTTGCGCTTTCAGCCTGCCCTGCCAGCGCGCCGGTGAACTGCCGGTCGGCATCATGCTGGCAGCGCCGCAGGGCCACGATGCGCGGCTGGCCGCGGTGGCGCTGGCGGTCGAAGCGGCGCTGGCCGCGGCGGCTTGAGTCTTTGGTGCTGACCACGACCAGCCGATGCCGATCCGCCTGCACGTCGCCGACACGCTGATTGCACCCGGCACTGAGATGGCCTTGCCGCCGGGCGCCGCACGCCACGCGCAGGTGCGCCGCGTGCAACCCGGCGACGCGCTGC
>JANOKR010000177.1:0-1589 GCA_031419315.1 Betaproteobacteria bacterium | reverse complement strand
GGTGTGGGTATCGATCGCGATCAGGTCTTCGGTTTTCATCGACGGACGCTCTTTCATTTCAATTCTTGAACTACGTGCCAACCCGGGTTGATCACCGCCCTGCGCTGATTTTCTACCTGCAACGGATCGGCAACTGCTCGGGTTTGTACCAATCATATATTTCCGATAATGAACTATCTTTGGTCGCCGAAAGATGCCCTCAACGATGTCTACAAACTTCACTCCCGCCGCCGGCCTGCTGAGCACATTGCCGCTGCTGCAAGTGTCGGTCTCGGCCGCCGTGGTGCATATCCGCCTGAACCGGCCAGCCAAGCGCAACGCGCTGTCCGACCCCTTCATCCAGCAGTTGCACACCGCCTTCGTCAACCTGCCTGAAGGCACTCGCGCGGCCGTGCTCAGCGGCGAAGGCGCGCACTTTTGCGCCGGGCTGGATCTGTCGGAACTGGTCGAGCGTGATATCGGCAGCGCGGTCGAACATTCGCGCATGTGGCATGCGGCATTTGACGCGATCCAGTTCGGCCGTGTGCCGGTGGTCGCGGCGCTGCATGGTGCGGTCGTCGGTGGTGGCCTGGAACTGGCCACCGCGTGCCACATCCGGGTCGCTGACGCTTCAACCTACTACGCCTTGCCCGAAGGCCAGCGCGGCATCTTTGTCGGCGGTGGCGGCTCGGCGCGCATCCCGCGCCTGATCGGCGTCGCACGCATGACCGACCTGATGATGACCGGGCGTGTCTACGACGCCGCCGAAGGTTTGCAGGTCGGCTTGTCGCAATATGTCGTCGAAACCGGCGCGGGCCTGGGCAAAGCGATCGAGCTCGCGCGCCGTATCGCCGGCAACGCGCCGATCTCCAACTACGCGGTGATGCACGCGCTGCCACGCATCGCCGACCAGCCGCAGAGCGAAGGCCTGTTCACCGAATCGCTGATGGCCGCGGTGGCCGAGAGCACCCCCGAAGCGCAGATCCGGCTGCGCGCCTTTCTCGAAGGGCGCGCGGGCAAGGTCGTCAAAGCGGGCTGAAGCCGATGTCGCCGATCCGCTATCGCGACGCCCGTGTGGGTGGCTGCACCGCCGCGGTGATCGAAGACCACGCCGACGGCAGCATCCGGTTGCGCTCGACCGAGGCGCTGGCTGCATTCCCCGACCGGCTCACCGATTGCCTGCAACGCTGGGCTAACGAATCACCTGAACGGACGTTTGTGGCCCGCCGGGTCGCCAGCATGACCGACGTTGCCGGCGACGCCCGCCATGCGGTCGGTTCTGAACTCGGCGCCTGGCAGCAGATCAGCTACGCCCAGATGCTGCAGCGCGCGCGCGCCATCGGCCAGGCGCTGCTCGATCTGGGCCTGTCGGCCGAGCGACCGCTGGCGATCCTGTCGGAGAACAGCCTCGAACATCTGACGATGGCCTTTGGCGCGATGTGGGCCGGCATCCCGCAGGTGCCGATCTCGACCGCCTACTCGCTCGTCTCGCAGGACTTCGGCAAGCTGCGCCAGATCGTCGCTGCGACCACGCCGGGGCTGGTCTTCGCCAGCGGACCGGCCTATGCGCGCGCGATCATGGCAACGGTCGACGCCGGCACGCCGGTGGT
>JANOKR010000176.1:0-16818 GCA_031419315.1 Betaproteobacteria bacterium | reverse complement strand
GTGAACCGGGTACTGCTGGCGTCGGGTGTACCCATCCACGAAATGAACTGTGTCCGCAAGCACATCTCCGCCATCAAGGGAGGCAGGCTCGCGGCCGCCGCCTTTCCGGCGAGACTTGTCAGCCTCATCATTTCTGATATCCCGGGCGATGATGTCTCGGCGGTGGGCTCCGGCCCCACCGTGGCCGATCCGACGACCTTCGAAGATGCCCGCACCGTCATCGCAAAGCATGGCGTTGCCCTGCCTGACGCCGTCCGCCGCCACCTTGAAACTGGAGAAAACGAAACGCCAAAACCGGGTGACGCGATCTTTGCCGGGCATCAGGTACACATGATCGCCACACCGCAGCAGAGCCTGGAAGCGGCGGCCGCGGTCGCCCGCGCGGCGGGCATCGAAGCCCACATCCTGTCCGACGAGATCGAGGGCGAGAGCCGCGAGGTCGGCAAGGTGCATGCCGCGCTCGCGCGTGCCGTCGCGCGCCACGGCCAGCCGTTCAAGCCGCCCTGCGTGATCCTGTCTGGCGGCGAAACGACGGTCACGGTCAAGGACAAGGGCGGCCGCGGCGGCCGCGCATCGGAGTTTTTGCTCGGTTGCGCAATCGCCTTGCAGGGCCAGGCTGGGGTGTTTGTGCTCGCCGCAGATACCGACGGCATCGACGGCATCGAAGACAACGCCGGTGCGGTGGTCACCCCCGACACGTTGGCACGCGCCGCGGCACTCGGCCTCAAGGCCAGCGAGCACCTCGACCGCAACGATGCCTACAGTTTTTTCAGCGTGCTGGGCGACCTCGTCGTGCCGGGGCCGACCTACACCAACGTCAACGATTTTCGGGCGCTGCTGATCGTTTGATTCAGCGATGCGCGCCGCCGGCAGCGATGCCGGCCTGGGTGACGATGATGAATGGCGGCCTTGAAGCTGAAGTGCAACCGCTGCCGCCTAAGGTGTGCACGCGGAACGCGCCCTCCGCAGCCACGCAATGCGAAGTTGTTAGGGGTTGCATTTCAGCATTTCGCCGGCTACGTTCGCGCGATCAACTACTGGGGGGCCCGATGAACACGCTGCCAATCAGTCGGCTCGTTGCGCGCTGCCTGCTGCTGTTGCTGCCGTTCGGTCCCTGCCTCGCCGCGCCAGAGGTGGCTCTGACGCCGGGTTCGCAGACCGTGGTGCTGGGCTCGCAGTTCACTGTCGATCTGGTCGTCTCCGGCCTGGGCAATGGTGTCGCATTGAGTGCCTTCGACTTGGCTATCGATTTCGACGCCACCGCGATGTCCTTCGCCAGAGCGACGTTCGGCGATCAGCTCGACCTGTTCGGCCTGGGTGACCTGCAGGCGGTGACCGTCACGCCCGGGCGCGTCGAGCTTTTTGAGGTGTCGCTTGACCCGAGCAGCGATCTGCTGACCCTGCAGGCGCTAAGTTTCCGCCTTGGCAGCATCACCTTCGACACCGTCGGCTTGGCCAGCGACAGCCCGCTGCTTCTGTCGACGAATGCGTTCGGCGACGCCGACGGGGCGCCATTGGCGGCCGCCCTTCGCGGCGCCGTGGTGACGATCGCCGCCGTGCCCGAGAACGCGACCTTTTTGCTGGCCCTCGTGGGCTGCTGCCTGGTGGGTGGCGTGATGCGATCGCGGCGAAAGCGACTGTAGTCGCGCGCGAACTCGAAGCCACGAATCGACACGCTGGCGGCGGCCTTTCAGCTGCAACCCCGCCGGCCGACAAACTGGAGGAATGCCATGCTTGGAATGACGATCCTGCGCGTCGTGTCCCGGTCGGTGCTGACCTTGGGCTGCCTGTGCTTGCTGGCGCAGGTGGCGACGGCGGCGCCCGCGACCTGTGATCTCAACGGCGACGGGGCGGTGGATCGACGCGACCTGGACGTGCTTACCGCCGCCCTCAATTCACCCGCCAGCGCGCCTGGCGACCGGCGCGACGTCAACGCCGACGGCCGCATCACCGCTCTCGACGTGCGGCAGTGCGTCTTGCGCTGCACCACCGCGCGCTGCGCGCCCGCGCTGCCGTACGAGGTGGCGGCGGCCACCGTCGGCGCGGGCGGCGGCAGCGTTCAGTTGACCGACGGCACGTCGCTGCGGATTCCGCCCGGTGCTTTGGCCGCGCCGGTCACGATCACGGTGCGCGAAATCCCGCTGCCTGTGGGGTCGACGCTGCCGCCGTCAGCCTCGCTGGCTGGCAAGATGCTGTCGCTGGAGCCGGATGGCCTGCAGTTCAACCTGCCGGTCACACTGACGCTGCCCACCAACGTCGAGCTACTGCCGCCGAGCTTCGAACGTGCCGACGCGCTGGTCATGACCCGCCTGCCCAACGGCCGTTTCTCCATCGTCGGCAATGGCGACGCCGACGCCGAAAGCCACATGCAGCAGATCGACGCCGCGGGCGGCACCGTGACCGCCCGGTTGCGCCACTTCTCGTTGTACGGCGCCATCTTCGCGCACAGCGTGGGCGCGTTTGTGGCCGAAGTGGTGAACATCCCCAACCTGCCCGGGTCCACGCTCAGCATCCGCCGCCCGCTGGGCCCGGCGCCCGGGTTTCGCCAGACCAAGCCGGTATCGCACAACTGCGCGGCGGGCACGGCGCAGGTTGCGTTGCCAACCCGGGCCGACACCGACATTTTGGCGATCCTGGTGCACAGCACCAATGGTGGCCCCGACCACACCTTCAGTGGCGAACTCGGGTGGGGTGCCGACGATTGCAACCAGTCCTTCGCCCATTACTACATCGACCGCGGCGGCGACATCTTCCAGGTGGCTGCCGATCAGTCGGTGGTCAACCACACCGCCAACGGCACCTACACCAACGGCAACGCCATCGGCATCGAGCTGTTCAACAACATTGGCGAGCCGTATGACGGCATGCAGGTCAACGCCCTGATCCGCCTGCTCGACTACCTGACCCTGCGCTACAACATACCGCGGCCGCAGCGCGATGCGAGCACCGGGCTGCCGACCCGCGACGCCACGCTGGACCGCGTCATCACCCACAGCGAAAACCTCCTGGCCAAGTGCCCGGCGATTGCGCGCAGGTGCGACCCGATCGGCAACTTCCAGAGTTCCGGCACGCGCACCTTCATCGACGCCGCCGGCAACCTGGCCGAAGAAGCCATTCCCGATGGCAACGCCGCCGCCCCCAGCCTGCTGGACATGGTGGTCGATGCGCTTTCGGTTCTGGACCGCACGCGCAAGCACACCGGCGTCATCAACGCCGCGGGGGGCGATTCCATCGGCCAGGCGGTGGGCGGCGTGGGCGGGGCGGTGACGGTGCAGGAAGCCGCCGCCCTGGTGCCCGTTTATCCTGGGCCCCTGCGTGCCAACCACCGGCAACTGGTGGTGGCGCCAAACACGACCGTCACGCTGCCCCTGCCGCAGCCCGCCAGCGCCAGTTTTTCCGACGTGATGATTGCCGGCAGACTGGTGGTCAGCCAGTTGCAGTTCATCAACGTGTCGGGGTCGTTCTACCTGGCACCATCGGGCAGCATCGTGGTGCGCGACGGCGCCAATGGCGGGCCGCTGAGCCTGTCGGCGCGGGGGCCGGCGATCCTGCAAGGGCTCGTCGATACGCGTGGCGAAGACGCGCCATCGACCGTTGCCACGCAGGCGGGTGGCAATGGCGGCAATGTCACCGTCAGCATCAACCGCGATCACAACTTTCTCTTGCCGGCCATCATCACCCGTGGCGGCGATACCGACGTGGCGCTTGTGGGCGGCAATGGCGGCGCGGTGTCGGTGAGCCTGTTCAGCGGCAATCTCTTCGTCGGCGGCGGCACCGGCGTCCGGGCCAATCTGGGCGCAACGCCCAACCCCGCCAGCCGGTCTGACTTCGCGATCAATGACGCCGATTTCACGGCCACCTTCACGGCCGCCGACAGCGTGTTCCCGCGCTATTCGGGCGACAAACTGCCGCCACCGCCGCCATTCAACCTGGGCACGATCGGCTACAGCCGCCCGATAGCGAACCAGCGCACGCCGCTATTGAAGTCCAGCGCGCAATCGGGCTTCTCGGGCGGCATCTTGACGTCAGGTGGCATGGGCGGAGCCGGTGTCAACGGTTTTCAGCGGGGCAGCGGAGGCACCGGCGGGTCCGGTGGTCCGATCACGATCAATGCGGCCTCGGCGCTCGGCCTGACGTTCAGGGACGTCGACCTGATCACCGGCGGCGACGCGCACTCGACCGTGTCACTGATCTTCGTCGACCCGAATGCCGGGTTGGAGATCGCGTATCGGGCACCAACGGGCTCGCTGGGCGGCAAGGCGCCGGCCGTGTCGGGCATCGCCAATCGCGGTGGCGACGGCGGCGCCGGTGGTGCTGCCGGGAGCATCACTTTCAACGCCACGCTGGCGCCGGCCGCCAGTTTTTTTACCCTGCTGCCGCGCATCATCGGCTACACCTCGCCAGTGCTCGGCCTGATTTCACCCAGAGCAATCGACAACCCGCTCGACACCACGCGGTTCTCCATCGGTGTCACCAAATTAGTCAGCGATGCCAACGGCCGGCCCTTGTACCGCCTTCGGCTCGATGACCAGAACAACGCACTCGGCGGCTCTGGCGGCATCCCGGGCGGGCGCTCGCAGCAGGGCAACTTCCCCGGCAACTTCGGAGTTCTTGGTGCTGGTGGAGCGATCAGCACCGGCCTGCCGCATTAGTCCGGCACCGTCGGTACCTTGGCCAAACTGTCCAGCCTGTCGGCGGCACAGATCGAGGCCATTCGAGCCACCCTGTGCGGCGGCGCTCGGCCTCAAGGCCAGCGAGCACCTCGACCGCAACGATGCCTACATTTTTTTCAGCGTGCTGGGCGACCTCGTCGTGCCCGGGCCGACCTACACCAACGTCAACGATTTTCGGGCGCTGCTGATCGTTTGATTCAGTGCGCCGCGGTAGCGCGGCGCGGCGGCCTCAAGCGTCGGCCACCTTGAGTACCAGCTTGCCGAAGTTGGCGCCGCTGAAAAGTTTGCCCAGCGTGTCGGGGAAGGCCGCGACGCCACCTTCGACGACATCTTCTTTGCTCTTCATGCGGCCGTCTTTCAGGTAACCGGCCATCTCGGCGATCGCCTGCGGGAAACGCTCGACATTGTCGAAAACGACGATGCCTTCCATGCGCGCGCGGTTGACAAGTAGCGAGAGGTAGTTCTTCGGTCCGTTGACGGCCGTCGTGTTGTTGTACTGGCTGATCGCGCCGCAGATGACGATGCGCGCCTTGCGGTTGATGCGTGTCAGCACGGTGTCGAGGATCTCGCCGCCGACATTGTCGAAATAGACGTCGACGCCGTTCGGGCAATGTTGTTTCAAGCCGTCCCTGACAGAGCCGCTCTTGTAGTCGATGCAAGCATCGAAGCCGAGTTCCTTGACCACCCATGCACACTTTTCCGGCCCGCCGGCAATGCCGACGACGCGGCAGCCCTTGATCCTGGCGATCTGGCCGACGGTCTGGCCGACGGCGCCTGCCGCACCCGAGACAACCACCGTCTCGCCGGCTTTGGGCAGGCCGACGTCGAGCAGGCCGAAATACCCCGTCATGCCCGGCATGCCGAGCACGTTGAGCCATTGCGTGACGCTGCCAACGCCCAGGTCGATCCTGGCCAGGCCCGAGCGTTTGATCTGGTCGCCGGGGACGAGGAAATACTCCTGCACGCCGGGGCCGCCGGTGACATGGTCACCAACCGTGAAGGCCGGATTTTTCGATGCCACGACAACGCCGATGCCGCCGGCACGCATGACTTCGCCGATCGCCACCGGCGGGATGTAGCTCTTGCCTTCGTTCATCCAGCCGCGCATCGCGGGGTCGAGCGACAGCGCCAGGGTCTTGACGAGCACTCCGCCCTCGGCGGGCTCGCTGACCGGCTCTTCGGTGAACTGCCAGTCGCTGCTTTTGACGTTGCCCACAGGGCGCGCGGCCAGGCGAACCTGGTGGTTGACGATTGTGCTGAGGGTGGTGGTCATGCGGGTCTCGGGTGATGGAGCAGGGGGCCATGGTAGGCGTCTGCCGTCGGCGGGCGCGTCACCACGGCGACGGCCCAACCTAGTCCACACCCATCAACCAAGGCTGCACAAACGCAAACCAGCCGCCGATGCCAAACAGCAGCAACGAGCCGAGATAGACCCGCAGCGAAAGTCGCCGCGTGCTCAAGCAGGCGTCGCGCAACGCCGGGTCGAGCGGGCAGGGCGCAAAGCGGCTTTGCCATTGCAGCGCGCCGGCCGCGGCGAGCATCACCGCCGCCGCGCCGAAGACCAGCGCTTTGTGTTCTGACAGCCAGACGAGTTGCGGCACGGCGCTGACCAGCGACGACAACGCGACGCCGGCACCCAGCGCGACGAGCAGCGCCGGCAGCGCGCAGCAGACCAGCGTGCCGCTGCTGGTGAGCAGCGACAGCCAGGCGCTGGCGCCAGGCCCGCGCGCTGCGAACCGGCCCAGGTTCACTTGCGTGCCTTCATCGTGGCGCGAATGGTCTCGACCGATTCATCACTGGGCTCGACCTTGGTCACGTCGAAACCGGCTTCGCTGATTTCTGCGCGCAGCTTGGCGGTGTCCAGGATCTGGCCTTCTTTGGCCTGCACGGCGACGAGTTTTTTGCCGAGGTTGACGTAGACCGCCTGCGTTTGTGGCAACGCGGTGAGTCGCTTTTCGATGCCCTGGGCACAGAACGCGCAGACCATGCCGTTGACGGTCAGCTTGGTCGTGGTGGTGGTGGCGTTGTTGGGCGCGGCTTGAGCGGCATGCGCAGCGGCGATGGCGCTGAAAGCAATGGCGGTCAAGAGGATCCGGTTCATGGTGATGTCCTTTGCAGTCAGAAGATGTACATGAAATTGAAGCGGCCCTGCCGGTCTTGGTTGACACCGGCTTCGACAAAAAAGCGCTTGTGGATCAGGCGCAGCATCGGCGTGATTTCGACCTGCGCCGACAGCCCGCGCATGCGCCGCGCTTCGACGATCAACCAGGGTTGGGTTTCGTCGTATTCGGCCTCGTGGAAGCTGAAACCCGCGCGCACCGCGGCGTAGTCGTGGTTCAGGTCTTTGGCGCGGTACAGGCGGCCGAAGGCAGCGACGTAGATGCGGGTGGTTTCGTAGTCGACCTGCATGCCGGGTGCGAACATCGGGCGGCTGCCGTCGAAGTCGTTGCCGCTTACCGAGCCCAGCCCGCCGACAAACCAGACATTCGCCTGCGAGTGTTCGGCGTTCCAGCGCGCGACGAGCCGGGTGTAGGTGAGTTCGGCGAATTCGCGCGTGCTGCGCGGCGCAGGGCCGCGGTCGTCGGCGCGCATCCAGACCGTGCCGGCGCCGACTGCGTCGCGTGCGCTGAAGGCGTGGTTGACCCAGGCTTCGCGCCAGTTGGGGCCGAAGTCGCCCATCGCCATCTGGCTGTCTTTGAAGCCCATCGGGCCGGCGCAGGCCGCACCCGCCGCGGCGAGTGCGACGGCCGCACTCAGCGCGCGGCAGCGAGCGGTCATTTGGCGGCTTCGAGTTTGGTCACGACATACTGGCCGTCGATCTTTTCGGCGGCAAAACGCACCTTGTCGCCGGGGTTCAAGGTGTCGAGCACCTTGCTGTCCTTGACCCGAAAGACCATCGTCATTGGCGGCATGTCCAGGTTCTTGATCTCGGCATGTTTGAGCGTGATCTTGGCTTGTGCCTTGTCGATCTTGCGCACTTCGGCGTCGGTCAGCGCCGCGCCTTGCGCGAATGTGGCGCCGGCGGCGGCGAGCAGCAGCGCCAGTGCAGCGAAGGGGGTGAGGGGTCGACGAATCATGGTCAATCTCCAGTCGTGGCGGGGTCGGATCAAGGGGCGGAAACGCGAATCGTGCCGGTCATGCCGGCCTGGTAGTGGCCGGCGATCAGGCAAGCAAAGTCAAAGTTGCCGGCGCGGTTGAAGGCCCAGACGATTTCGCCGCGCTGGCCCGGCGCGACATGGGCCATGTAAGGCTCGTCATGTTCCATATTCGGAAATTTCAGCATCAACGCGGCATGCGCTTGCAGTTCGGGTTGGGTGCCGATGACAAACTCGTGCAGCACCTTGCCGGTGTTTTGCATCACGAAGCGCACCGTCTCGCCGAGCTTGACGTCGATGTGTTCGGGCACAAAGCGCATCGTGTCGAGCATCCGCACTTCGATCGTTCGGCGCGCGGCCTTGCGGTCGCCAGCGATGCCCCAGGGTTTTTGTTCCTTTTTCATCCCGCTGGCGCCCTTTTTCGGGGTTTCGGTGTGGGCCAACAAACGGCCCGTGAACAGGCCGGCGGTGAACAGCACGGCCGTGGGGATGGCGATGGTGATGGCGCTGCGTCTGGAACAGCTTGGGATGGGCAGATCGGATTTCAAGGTCGTCCTTCCAGAGTGGCGGGTTGATGTCAGTGGCCAGAGTGACCCGAACGACCCGACGGGCCACCGGGTTTTTGCGCCCGTACTTCGACGGCTTCTTTGGGCTGTGCCTTCGGCGGCATCGAGACGCCGCCCGAGACGCCGGTACGGGCCGGCGGCGCCAGTTCGCCAGTCCATTCGTAGGCCACGCTGCCTGCTGGGTGTTTGAACCAGCCCGGGTCGTTGTAGTCGCCGGCTTTTTGTTCCTTGCGCACCTTCACAACGCTGAACATGCCGCCCATGCCGACAGCGCCGAAAGGCCCGCTGCCGGTCATCATTGCGGCGGTGTTGTCGGGCAGCGCCATTTCCATCTCGGTCATGTCCTTCATGCCGCGCTCGCCCATGACCATGTAGTCGGGGATCAGGTTCGTGATCTGGCGCGCCACGCCGCGGTGGTCGACGCCGATCATGGTCGGCACGTTGTGGCCCATCGCATTCATCGTGTGGTGGCTTTTGTGGCAATGGAAAGCCCAATCACCTTCTTCGTCGGCCAGAAAGTCGATCTGGCGCATCTGGCCGACCGCGATATCGGCGGTGATCTCAGGCTGGCGTGCGCTTTTTGGTGTCGGTCCGCCGTCGGTGCCGGTGATCAGGAATTCATGCCCATGCAGGTGGATCGGGTGATTCGTCATCGTCAGGTTGCCGATGCGGATGCGCACCCGGTCCATATGCTTGACGACGAGCGGGTCGATGCCCGGGAAGACGCGGCTGTTCCAGCCCCAGATATTGAAGTCGAGCATGGTCATGATCTTTGGCGTCGCGCTGCCGGGCTCGATATCAAAGGCGTTGAGCAGGAAGCAGAAATCGCGATCGACCTCGTCGATCAAGGGGTGTTTCTGTCGGGGGTGGGTGACCCAAAAACCCATCATCCCCATCGCCATCTGCACCATCTCGTCGGCATGTGGGTGGTACATAAAAGTGCCTGGCCGGCGTGCGACAAATTCGTAGACAAAGGTCTTGCCCGGCGGGATGCCGGGTTGGGTCAGGCCGGTGACACCGTCCATGCCGTTGGGCAGGCGCTGGCCATGCCAGTGGATGCTGGTGAGTTCGCCGAGTTTGTTGGTCACGAACAGGCGCACGCGGTCACCCTCGACGACCTCGATCGTCGGCCCCGGGCTCTGGCCGTTGTAGCCCCACAGATGGGCCTTGAAGCCGGGGCTCATCTCGCGCACCACGGGCTCGGCGACGAGGTGGAATTCCTTGACGCCGTTGTGCATACGCCAGGGCAAGGTCCAGCCATTGAGCGTGACCACCGGGTTGTAGGGCCGGCCGGTATTGGGCAACAGCGGCGGCATCGTATCGGGCCGGGTCTGGATCACCGCTTCAGGCAATGCGGCGAGTGCCGCAGTGGCGACGGTGCCGACCGAAACGGCACTGGCAGCGCCGAGCAGAATTCTTCTTGAAACCATTTTTTGTCCCTGGGTTTTCAGTGCGGCGACGGGGCGTCGGCCGCACCGGCCGGCGCGGCGCCACCAGCCGCCGCCATCGATGCCGGCTTGCCGATCAGTGCCAGTTCGAGATCGGCCTGCGCGAGCCAGAAATCGCGCAGCGCCTGCATCGATGCATTGACGCTGCTGATCTGCAGCCTGGCGTCAGCGAGCAACTCAAAAACGCCGATCAGCATGCCGTTGTAGCGGAGCAGGGTTTCGTCAGCGATGAGCTTGCGCAGCGGCACGATCTGATCGCGGTGGTGGCGCGCGATGTCCCAGGCCGAGCGGTAGGCTGAATACGCCTCGCGGATTTCGGAACGCGCTTCGATCGCGATCTGCGCGGCATTCGCCAGCGACTGCATGTAGACCGCCTCGGCATGCGCCACGCGGGCCTGGCCCCAATCGAACAGCGGCAGCTCGAAGCTGATCTCCCAGCCGCGCTGTGTGGTCGCGCCGGTGGTGCCGCTGCGGGTGAGCCCAAGTTCGAAGACATTGATGAAGCGGGTCGTGCGTGTCAGGCCGAGCTGGTCTGCGGTCTGCTCGGTGGCGGCTCGCGCGGCCTGCACATCGAGCCGCTGCGCCAGCGCCCGGCGCTCGATGCCGGGCTCGTCAACCACCGTCTGCGGCAAATCCGGCAGCCGCTCGGGCAGGCGCTGTGGCAACGTCACTGCGGCCTGGTCGCCCCACAGGCCGAGCAGCCGCGTCAGGCGCTCCAGGGTATGGCGCTGAAGCTGCTCGGCGTGAGCCAGGTTCAGCGCGGCATCGGCCTGGAAACCCTGCTCACGCGCACGCTGCAGTTTGTTGAAGTTGCCCACCGCCTCCATCCGCCGCGCGAGCTCGGCGCCGGCCTGCGCGGCAGCCTGAACCTGTTGCAGGTAACGCACCGATTCGCGCGCGGCGACGGCCTGGACATGCGCCTTGCGGGTGTCGGCGGCGAGCGTCAGCACACGCAGCGCGATCTGCTGCTGCACCTGCGCCAGGCGCCGCGCCTCGATCGGCCGCGTCAGCGGCAGGACCAGCAGCCGCGCGATGTTGAAGTGCAGGCCACGCTCGATCTCGACCTCGCCGGCGCCGGATCGGCGGGCGAATGAAAAGCCCGGGTTTGGTAACTGTGCGGCCTGCACGATCTGCGCTTCGGTGATGCCGAGTTCAAAAAATGCCGCTTGCAGGCCGGAGTTGTTGAGCAGCGCGATCTGCATTGCGTCGTCGGCGCCAAGCGGGCGCGCCAGCAGCTCGGTGACACGGCGCTGAATGTGCTGCCGGTCGGTGTCGGTGCGGGCCCAGCGCAGCTCTTTGCCGAGCTGGGCTTGAGCGGTTTTTTCGACCTCGGCAAAGCCGCCGTCGGGGCTGAAGCTGGCACAGCCGGTGAGCAGCGCGGCTGCGCAGAGGATGAAGCTGCTGATGGGTTTCATGGCCGCCCTTTCATCGCGAGCCGCCCGGCGCGGATGCCGGTGCCGAGGCAGGCGCTGCGAGTGGGGGCGCGGCTGCCGCAGCCGCTGTCGCCGCAGCGGCCTCGCGGGCATAGGCACGCCAGCCGCCGATGCGGCTGACAGTGTCGTTGGCGTCCTTCCAGTCGACGGCGGGCGTCTCCGTCAGCGGGCGAGCCCGCGTCAGCGACGAGTTGTGTACCAGAGGCGGCACCACCGCGCCGGCGTTGGCGGGGTCAATTGCCGGTGACCTGGCTGGCGCTATGGGGGGCTGTACGCAGCCGGCTACTGCAATGAGCACAGCGAGCACCACGGGCTTGGTGCAGCGCAGCCCCAGGGTCGGACATCGGGTGATGGTGATGATGAAACTCGCTGGTCGGTGGTCAACCGGCCGGCACGCGGCGCAAGGCAAATCTGCGTCACGCATGCCGGGTCGAGCCGCCGCGGGACGCGGTGGCGACTACAGCGTCGTCGGTCTTGGCGGGCGCTCTGGGCCGCTGAGTACGGCGGGTTCGAGCAGCGTCGGTGCTTCAGGCAGCGACGTGGCGGCGGGCGGAGCCGCAGGCAGCGAGGGCGCGCGCGGCGCGTCTGCCGCGGCGCCATGGCAGAGGTCGCACATCGAGCACGCGTTGGGCCCGGGCGATGTCGAATCGACGGCGGCGAGATCGGCTGGGCTGGCACCAGCTGCGGCGAGGTCGATCGTGGCGTCCATCGCCGCGGCGGCGTGGCAGGGCATCGTCGAAGTGTTGTGAGGCGCCGCGGCTTGCATGCTTGCGGGGCCGCCGCCGAGCGCCATCATCAGCGGCATCGTCGCTTCGGCCCAGCCGCGCAGCGGCAGCAGCGCAAGCGCCAGCCACAACAGCAGCGCTGGCCAGCGGCGGCGGGGCAGGTTCATCGTCGAAGGATAGCGCACCGGGGTCGGAGTGCCGGCACGGCGCCGAGTTCCCTCACGCGTGCGCTGCCTGCCTACAATCGCCGCGCCACCACTCCACGAGCCCGCCATGACCACGGCCGCCGATCGTTCACCGGACCCCGCCACCGAACATTCGCTGGCGCACATCACGCCGCGCGACCAGGCCGAGATCCTGGCCCAGGCGCTGCCGTATATCCGGCGCTTCCACGGCAAGACCCTGGTCATCAAGTACGGTGGCAATGCGATGACCGACCCGCACCTGCAGCAAGACTTTGCCGAAGATATCGTGCTCCTCAAGCTGGTCGGCATGAACCCGATCGTGGTCCACGGCGGTGGCCCGCAGATCGACGATGCGCTGGCCAAGATCGGCAAGAAGGGCACCTTCATCCAGGGCATGCGCGTCACCGACGAAGAGACGATGGAAGTCGTCGAATGGGTGCTCGGCGGCGAGGTGCAACAAGATATCGTCGGCCTCATCAATGCGGCCGGCGGCAAGGCGGTGGGCCTGACCGGGCGCGACGGCGGCCTGATCCGCGCGCGCAAGCTGAAGATGGTCGACCGCGACGACCCGAGCAAGGAGCACGATGTCGGCCAGGTCGGCGAGATCACTGCGATCGACCCCAGCGTG
This sequence comes from Betaproteobacteria bacterium, assembly GCA_031419315.1. Lineage (GTDB taxonomy): Bacteria > Pseudomonadota > Gammaproteobacteria > Burkholderiales > Burkholderiaceae_C > Rubrivivax. Next base: position 4,065 of record JANOKR010000176.1, on the reverse strand, counting down.
GTCAAGGCGCTGCAGGACGACCAGTTCATCCCGGTCATCAGCCCGATCGGTTTTGGCGAGCACAACGAAAGCTACAACATCAATGCCGATCTCGTGGCGTCCAAACTCGCCACCGTGCTCAAGGCCGAAAAGCTGATGCTGCTGACCAACACCCCCGGTGTGCTCGACAAGGCCGGCAAGCTGCTGACCAACCTGTCGGCGCGCGAGATCGACACCCTGTTTGCCGACGGCACCATCTCTGGCGGCATGTTGCCCAAGATCGCCGGCGCGCTGGATGCCGCCAAGAGCGGCGTCAACGCGGTACACATCATCGACGGGCGGGTGCCGCACGCGATGCTGCTGGAGATCCTCACCGACCAGGCTTACGGCACGATGATCCGGTCGCATTGAGGGGCGGCGGGGGCTGCGCGCTGGTCCGCCGCGATGTTGATTGAGGTTGTTTCCGATCTGTGTAAAATTGAAGTTGTACTTTAGTTTTACACGATATGTCTTTCGCCCGCCAACTCCAGCCCGTGCTCGCCCACCGCGCCGCGCAGTGGCCGGTGGTCACCGTCACCGGCCCGCGCCAATCGGGCAAGACAACCCTTTGCCGCAGCAGCTTCCCGGCGCTGCCGTACCTGAATCTGGAGCGTCCTGACACGCGTGAGTTCGCCAGCACCGACCCGCAGGGTTTTCTTCGCGGCCTGCCACAAGGCGCGGTGCTCGACGAGATCCAGCGTGTGCCGCAGTTGCTGTCGTGGATCCAGGTGCTCGTCGATGAAGATCGCCGCGCGGGCCGCTTCATTCTGACTGGCAGCCACAGCTTCGAGTTGATGGGCGCGGTGGCGCAGAGCCTGGCCGGCCGCACGGCGCTGCTGCAACTGTTGCCGATGTCGATGGCCGAACTGCGCGCCGCGGGCTTGGCCGCAGGTACCGACCGGCTGCTGCATGCCGGCGGCTACCCGCGCATTCACGCCGACGCACTGGACCCCGCAGTGACCCTGGCTGACTACTTTGCGACCTATGTCGAACGAGACCTGCGCCAGCTTGTCGAACTGCGCAACCTCGACGAGTTTCGGCGCTTCGTTCGCCTCGCCGCCGGGCGGGTCGGGCAGGTGCTGAACCTGCATGCGCTGGCCGCCGACGCCGGGGTGTCCGACCCGACCGCGCGGGCCTGGATGACCTTGCTGCAGGCGAGCTTTATCGTGCGCCTGCTGCCGCCCTGGTTTGCCCATCTCGGCAAGCGCCTGGTCAAGTCGCCCAAGCTGTATTTCTGCGACACCGGATTGGCTGCCTGGCTGATCGGCATCCAGGAGCAACAGCAGCTCGCGACCCACCCGCTGCGCGGTCATCTGTTTGAAAACCTGGTCGTGATGGAGTTTGTCAAACATGCGCTGAACCGGGGCGAGCCGGTGGCGCTGCACTACTTTCGCGACCACGCCGGCCTGGAGGTCGACCTCGTCGTCGAACAAGGCGTGCCGCCGGGGCAGGTGGGTCTGGTCGAGATCAAATCCGGTCAGACCGTGCATGGCGACTTTTTCAAGCCCATCCACCGAGTGGCGGCGCTGTTGGGCCCAGCAAATGTGGCGCGCCGAATGCTCGTCTACGGCGGCGACGAATTGGTCACGCGCGAAGCGATCGAAGTTGTCGGCTTGCAGGCGGCCTCGCGATGAGTCGGGTCTGGCTGTTTGACCTGGACAACACACTGCACAACGCTTCGTTTGCGTCGTTTCGCGGTATCAACGAGCGCATGACCGCGTACATCGTCAGCGAACTCGGCATCACGGCGGGCGAAGCCGATGCATTGCGTGGCCACTACTGGCGCCGATATGGTGCGACGCTGCTCGGGCTGGTCCGCCACCACGGCGTAGAGGCGGCGCACTTCTTGCACCACACCCATGTGCTGCCGGGGCTCGAGGGCCGCGTCCACGGCCATGCCCACGACCTGGCCGCGCTGCGGCGGCTGCCCGGGCGGCGCTACATCCTGACCAACGCGCCCGCCGCGTATACCGCGCGCGTGCTCGGCGCGCTCGGCATCGGCGGCTGGTTCGACGGCGTGATCTCGATCGAAGACATGCACATGTTCGGCGAGCTGCGGCCCAAGCCCGACGCCCGCATGCTCCGGCGCCTGGCCGCCCGGCTGCGGGTGCATCCGGCGCGCTGCGTGCTCGTCGAGGACACGCTGGTGCATCAAAAGGCGGCGCGCCGCGTCGGGATGCAAACCGTCTGGATGCAGCGCTGGCTGCGCGCTGCCGGCGAGCGGCCTGCGCACCGGCCAGTCTATGTCGACCGTATCGTGCGCACCCTGCGCGCCTTGCGGGCGTGGCCCTGATCGACCCCCTGCAAAGCGATGGAAGTTGGTGTTTACCAGCCCCGAAACCCCCTCGGGCGCTGTGCAAGAATCCTTTCGACCCTCCCCTTACGAAGCCCGGCCCGACGCGATGCCCGAGACGCCCCCAGAGCCTGCTGTTGCCGATCTCGCGCGTGACCCGGTAGCGCTGCCTGCAATCCCGGTGCGCAAGCGGCCACGCCCCGGCGAACGCCGTGTGCAGATCCTGCAGACCCTTGCCGCGATGCTCGAGCAGCCCGGCGCCGAGCGCATCACGACTGCGGCGCTCGCCGCCCGGCTCGATGTCAGTGAAGCCGCGCTGTACCGTCATTTTGCGAGCAAGGCGCAGATGTTCGAGGGCTTGATCGAGTTCATCGAGTCGACGGTTTTCACGCTCGTCAACCAGATCGTCGACCGCGAGGTATCGGGGGCGGTACAGGCCCGCAAGATCACGACGGTGGTCTTGCAGTTTGGCGAAAAAAATCCGGGCATGACGCGGGTCATGGTCGGTGATGCGCTGGTCTTCGAGCATGAACGCCTGAACACGCGGATGAACCAGTTTTTCGACCGCCTCGAATCCCAACTGCGCCAAAGCCTACGCACCGCCGCCGAGGCCGCCGGGTCGCCGACACCAACCGCCGACGGCGCCGCGCTGGCGTCAACGTTGGTGGCGCTGATGGCCGGTCGTTTGCAGCGATATGCCCGCTCGGGCATCAAGCGCACGCCAGTCGAACATCTCGACGCGGCACTCGATCGGCTCACGAACTGACGGCGGGCCGCGCTTGGCCGCTGCGCTGCTGATCGTGGTCGTGAATCTGATCGTGATCCTTGGCTGGGCCCGACCGCGACATCGTTGTCGGTGACGCTGCCAACAACGCTACCGATTGCGCTTGTGATGTCCCTGACCATCGAGGTCGCCGGCCACGCCCTGGCACTGTTGCCCGAGCGCGCAGCGCTGCTCGTCGAAGAAGGCCGGCTGCTCGTCGCCGACGCGCATTTTGGCAAGGCGCAGGCCTTTCGCAGCCTGGGCGTGCCGGTGCCCGCCGGTACCACGGTGCAGAACCTGCATACCCTGACGATGCTCATCAACCGCACCGGCGCGCGGTCGATCACGTTCCTCGGTGACCTGCTGCATGCGCGCCACGGCCGCGGCGACGCCACGCTGGCGGCGGTGGCCGCCTGGCGGCAAACCCATCGCGATGTGCCAATGACCCTGGTGCGTGGCAACCACGACAGCCATGCCGGCGATCCGCCGCCCGATTGGCAGATCGAGGTCGTCGATGAACCCTTGTCGACAACAGGTGACGGCGTGCTTGCGCTTTGCCATCACCCGGCGCCGTTGCCAGGCCGCTACGTTATCGCCGGCCACATCCACCCCGCCGCGTTGGTTGGCCGACGCATCGGCAGCCTGAGGCTGCCGTGTTTTCACTTCAGTGCGGCGGTCGGCGTGCTGCCGGCGTTTGGCGCATTTACCGGCAGCCACACCGTCCGGCCAGGGCCTGAAGACCGCGTCTTTGTTGTCGTCGAGGACGAAATTCGTTGCCTGCCCGGCCGGCCGGCGTGAGTTGTCGCTCGGGCCCGCCGTGCAGCCGGCGGGCACTGACGTCAACGCCGCGTGTAGGTCAGGATTGTGGGAAAACGACAAACCGGATAAGAATCGCCCAAAGCTGTAAAAAAATGTGACTTCGTTGGCTTCTCGCGGGTTCGTACCTGAGCGGAGTAACGATGCGGCTTTCCGATTCTGACCTCGACCTGCT
>JANOKR010000175.1:0-1983 GCA_031419315.1 Betaproteobacteria bacterium | reverse complement strand
TGTGCGGGTCGCCGATGTGCAAACACAATCCAGCCTGGACACGATGGCGCTTGACGCCTGGGGCAGCCTGGCCGGTGTGCCGGCAGCGCAGCCGCTGGTGGTCGCCGGTTATTCGATGGCGGTTATGTCGCGCTGCAGATGCTTGGCAAGCCGCGCCGCCAGGTGCAGGGCCTGGCACTGATCTGCACGTCAGCGCGTGCCGACACCCCCGAAGGCCAGACCTTGCGCGAGCGGGCGATCGGCGCGATGGAGCGCGACTTCGGCCGTTATGTCGGCGCGCTGCTCGGTTTTTTGGTCACGCCGCAGCGCCAGGCCGATGCCGCGCTGATGGCCAGGATCCGCGACGACATGCTCGCCGTCGGCGCCGCCACCGCGATCCGCCAGCACCGTGCGGTGGCGCTGCGCGAAGACCGGCGTGCGCTGCTGCCGCAGCTCGATCTGATCGCCCATGTCATCGCGGCGGGCGCGGACCCGGTCACGCCGCCGGCGCTGTCCAGCGAACTCGCCGCCGCTATTCCCGGCGCCCAACTCACGCTGGTCGATGCGGTCGGCCACCTGCTGCCCTTTGAGCGACCAGCCGAAGTCGCGGCCTGCCTGTCCGATCTTGTCGCCCGCGTCATCCGTACCAGCCACCGAGGATCCACCTGATGTCCCAATACCGATCCCAATACCGCGTTTTGTTGCTCACTGTTGTCGTCACCGCCGGGCTCTTGCCGCCGCTCGCAAAGGCGCAGACCTTCCCCGACAAACCGGTGCGCGTGGTGGTGCCGTTTGCCGCCGGCAACACCCTGGACGCTTCGCTGCGCCAGGTCGCCGAGGTCTTCCAGCGCAACACGGGCCAAGCGCTGATCGTCGACAACAAACCCGGCGGCGCCGGCATCATCGCGGCGCAGGCGGTGATGCAGGCGCCGGCCGACGGCTACACGCTGCTGCTGGGCAATACCAGCATGTTGACGATCAACCCGCATACCTTCAGCAAGCTGCCCTACGACGCCGAAAAAACCTTCCGCCCGGTGACCAACTTTCTCGGTGCGTCGATGGTCTTTGCGGTCAATGCGGCGAATGTCCCGGCCAACAACCTTGCGGAGTTCATCGCCTGGGCCAAGCCGCAGGGCGGCAAGGTTTCTTATGCCTCGTTCACGGCCGGCAACTCGTCGCATTTTGCCGGCGTGATCCTGAACAAACGCGCCGGCCTGGACATGGTCCATGTGCCCTTCAACGGCTCGCCACCTGCGGTGCAGAACCTCGTCGGTGGGCAGGTGCATGGCGCCTTCCTGCCGCTGCTGGCGGTCAAGCCGCATGTCGAAACCGGCAAGCTCCGGGTACTGGCCGTGACCAGCCCGCAGCGCTCGCCCTTGCTGCCGGCGGTAGCAACCTTCAGCGAGCAGGGTTTTGCAGAAATGGAGATTTATATCTGGTCGTCGATCGTCGTGCTGGCCGCGGTGCCCGATGCTGCGGTGGCCAAACTCAACGCCGAGTTCGGCCGTGCGCTGCGCAGCGCCGAGATACGCGACAAGTGGCGCGCGGTCGATTTCGAGCCGATCCCGACGACACCTGAAGAAGCCGCCCGCTTCGCCCGCGAGGAGTCCAAGCGCTGGGCCGAGGCGGTGCGCATCTCTGGCTTCAAGGCCACCGAATGACGATGGTGCCGCGCCTGCCGATCTCGACCCGGCTGCCGCTGTTTGCGGCGCCGATGTTCCTCGTCTCCGGGCCGGATCTGGTGGTGGCCGCCTGCAAGGCCGGCATCGTTGGCGCCTTCCCGACACCCAATGCGCGGCCTCTTTCGATGCTCGAAGAGTGGATGCAGCAGATCACCAGCGCGCTGGTGCGGGCGCGTGACGAGCAGCCGGCCAGCAGCATCGGGCCGTGGTGTGCCAACCTCGTCACCCACCGATCGAACGAGCGCCTGCCCGAAGACTTGGGTCTGGTTGCCAAGTACCGGCCGCCGCTGGTCGTCACCGCACTCGGCAGCCCGAAGCCGGC
>JANOKR010000174.1:0-3367 GCA_031419315.1 Betaproteobacteria bacterium | reverse complement strand
ATTTGCGCCATCACCCGGCTGACCTCGGCCGGCGTGTAGAACTGCCCCTTGCTCTTGCCGCTTTCGGTGGCGAAGTGCCGCATCAGGTATTCGTAGGCGTCGCCCAGGATGTCGTCGCCGTCGGCGCGGTTCTTCGTGAAGTCGAGCGCCGGGTTCTCGAAGATGGCGATCAGGCTGGTGAGCTTGTCCACCATGTCCTTGCCGGTGCCGAGCTTGGTGGCGTCGTTGAAGTCCGGCATGTCGGACAGCTTGTTGACGCTGGCCAACGGCCCGAGGATCTTCTTGTTGATCTGGTCGCCGATGTCGCTCTTGCCCTTGAGCGCCACCATGTCGGCAAAGCCGGCACCGGGCGGGATGGTGATCGGCGCGAAGGGCTGGCCGGCGTACTTGTCGCTGACGTATTTGACGAACAGCAGCACCAGGACGTAGTCCTTGTACTGGCTGGCGTCCATGCCGCCGCGCAGTTCGTCGCAGCTTTGCCAGAGGGAGGAGTAGAGCTCGGATTTCTTCAGGGCCATGGGTGCGGTCGTTGACAGGCGTTGAGCCTACAGGTGGCAATTTTCAGGTCGGCCTCGGTGGCGTGTTGTGACGGCAGAACGGCGCGCGGCGTGGCTGCGCCAGGTGCGGGCGGGCAGGTTCCCGGCTTCAGCGCTCGGGTGTCTTGCCGACCATCCGCGGCGCCTGCAGGAAGTCGAAGTCGACGCCCTTGTCGGCTTGCAGCACAGTCTGCAAGAAGAGCTTGCGGTAACCACGCTCGGCGCTCGGTTCGACCACCGGGGCAGCGCGCGCGCGTTGAGCCAGCTCGGTGTCGGACACCAGCAGGCTGAGCTCGCGGTGCTTCACGCTCAGCCGGATGCGGTCGCCGTTTTGCACCCAGGCCAGCGGCCCGCCGATGGCCGACTCCGGCGTCACATGCAGCACGATGGTGCCGAACGCGGTGCCGCTCATGCGGCCGTCGGAGATGCGCACCATGTCCTTCACTCCGGCGCGCGCAAGCTTGCGCGGGATCGGCAGATAACCCGCTTCGGGCATGCCGGGTGCACCTTTAGGGCCGATGTTTTTCAACACCAGCACATCGTCGGCAGCCACATCGAGGTCGTCGCTGTCGATGCGGCTGGCCATATCTTGCAGATTCTCAAAAACCACCGCGCGGCCTTCGTGCTCCATCAGATTTGCGTCGGCCGCGGACTGCTTGATGATCGCGCCGCCCGGTGCCAGGTTGCCGTGCAGCACCGCGATCGCACCTTCGGCGTAGACGGGATAGCTGCGGCTGCGCACCACGTCTTGTTTGAAGCCCGGGCCGGCACGCTCGATCTCTTCACCCAGCGTGCGGCCGGTCACCGTGAGGGCTTCAAGGCGCAGCAGCGGTTGCAGTTCACGCAGCAGGGTGGCCATGCCGCCGGCGTGATGGAAATCTTCCATGTAGTGCTGGCCCGAAGGTTTCAGGTCCAGCAGCACCGGCGTCTCGCGGCTCATTCGGTCCAGCGCCTGCATGTCGATTTCGAGCCCGACGCGGCCGGCGATCGCGGCCAGGTGCACCAGCCCGTTGGTCGAACCACCAATCGCCAGCAACACGCGCAGCGCGTTTTCAAACGCGGCCGGGGTGAGAATCTTGTCGATCGTTAGCTGGTCACGTGCCATCTGCACCGCTTGTGCACCGGTCTGCTCGGCAATGCGGATGCGGTCGGCGGTGACTGCTGGCGGCGACGCCCCGCCGGGCATCGTCAGCCCCAACGCTTCGGCGATGCAGGCCATCGTGCTGGCGGTGCCCATCACCGAACAGGTGCCGACGCTGGCCACGAGCTGGTTGTTCACCGCGGCAATCTCGTCGGCGTCGATCTCTTCGGCGCGAAATTTGCCCCAGTAACGCCGGCAATCGGTGCAGGCGCCGACGCGCTCGCCGCGGTGCGAGCCGGTGAGCATCGAGCCGGTGATCAACTGGATCGTCGGTATATTGGCCGAGGCCGCGCCCATCAATTGCGCCGGCACGGTTTTGTCGCAGCCGCCGATCAGGACCACCGCATCCATTGGCTGCGCGCGGATCATCTCCTCGGTGTCGATCGACATCAGGTTGCGCAGGAACATGCTCGTCGGCGCGGCAAAACTCTCGTGGATCGAGATCGTCGGGAAGCACATCGGCAGCCCGCCGGCGAGCATCACGCCGCGCTTGACGGCTTCGATGAGCTGGGCCGAGTTGCCGTGGCAGGGGTTGTAGTCGCTGCCGGTATCGGCGATCGCGATCACCGGCCGGTCCAGCGCCGCATCGCTGAAACCAGCACCCTTGATGAAGGCCTTGCGCAAGAACAGCGAGAAGCCGCGGTCGCCGTAGCTGGTGAGGCCCTTCTGCATGCCCTGGTCCGGCAGCGCGGCGGACGGGTCGGGTTTGGCTTTTGGTGTGATCGTCATGGCTCTGGGGCTAGCGTAAATCGATTCGGCGACGGTATTCGACAAACGCAAACGCAGTCGCAAACGCATTTGCAAACGCTTCGCCATGCTGCGATCGCTGCGGCTCGCGTGAGACCTCTTCGAAGTCGCCACGATCCCAGGCTGGAAAATGAACATCACCTTCGAGGTCGGCGTCGATTTCGGTCAGCACCAACTCGTCGGCCAGGGGCAACGCCTGGGCGTACAACTCGCCGCCGCCGAGGACAAAAACCTTCGGCACTTCAGTCAGCCGGGCCAATGCGTCCGGCAGGCTCGACGCGGTTTCAGCGCCCGGTGCCAGCAGCGCCGGGTTGCGCGTGATGACGATATTGCGCCGGCCGGGCAGGGGGCGGAAGCGCGCCGGCAGCGAGTCCCAGGTCTTGCGCCCCATGACCACCGGGCAGCCCATCGTGACGCGGCGAAAGTGCTGCTGGTCGAGCGGCTCGTGCCAGATCAGCTGGTTGCCGCGGCCGATGGTGCCGTTGCGCGCCACCGCGGCGATCAGCGCCAGCTTCACACGGCCACCGGCGCCTTGATCGGCGCATGGTGTTGGTAGTCGAGGACTTCGAAGTCTTCGTAGGCGTAGTCGAAGATCGACGCCGGCCGCCGCTTGATGTGCAACACCGGGTAGGGCAGCGGCGCCCGTGCCAGTTGTGTCTGCACCTGTTCGTGGTGGTTGCTGTAGATGTGGCAATCACCGCCAGACCAGACGAAGTCGCCGACCTCGAGATCACATTGCTGCGCCAGCATGTGCGTGAGCAGCGCGTAGCTGGCGATATTGAAGGGCACGCCGAGAAAGATATCGGCGCTGCGCTGGTAGAGCTGGCACGACAGGCGCCCGTCGGCCACGTAGAACTGGAAGAAGGCATGACAGGGTGGCAGCTTCATCCGCGGGATCTCGCCCACGTTCCACGCGGACACGATCAGGCGCCGCGAATCCGGG
>JANOKR010000173.1:0-6287 GCA_031419315.1 Betaproteobacteria bacterium | reverse complement strand
GCCCTGGTCAGCGGCGTGCGCCATGCCCGGCGGCGTTGATCGACGCCGCCGGCGACACTGGCGGCGAGCCCTATCGCGACTCCCATCGCGTCTGTCATGGCGACGCGAAACGCGCGTCGCCCGCTGCTATACTGCGAGGCTCGTCCAGGCGCGTAGCTCAGCTGGTTAGAGCACCACCTTGACATGGTGGGGGTCGTTGGTTCGAGTCCAATCGCGCCTACCAAATTCGGTAGAAGAGACAAGCACTTGGTGGCAACGCCAAGTGCTTTTTTCTTGGTGGTGCGAAAAAGCGCGCCGGGAAAACCGGCAACCGGCGCGCAAGTCTGCTCAGCCCGGTCGACGCAGCACGGCCTCGGCCTCGATCTCGACCAGATATCCCGCGCCGACCAGCGCGCCCACCTGCAGCAGCGTATTCGCCGGGCGAATGTCGCCGAAGAAGCGGCCATGCACCCGCGATACCGCCTCCCAGTCGTTGATGTCGCTGAGGTAGACGCGGGTGCGCACGACGTCTTCGATGTGGCCGCCGAGCGAGCTGATCGCCGCCGCGACCTTGTCCAGGATGTAGGTCGCCTGCGCGGCCGCATCACCCGCACCGACGAGCTGGCCGGCGCCGTGGGTGGCGGTGGTGCCGGAGACAAAAATGCGGTCACCGTCACGCACCGCGCGGGAGTATCCCGCCAGCGGCTCCCACACGCTGCCGCTGCTGACTCGGGCGCGGCCGGGTGCGCCGGGCACGTCGACCGGCTCGAAGACCGCGGGCAGGCGTTCGAGGTGGTCGCTCAAGTCGCCCGATGCGGTCAGGAACGGCGGCTTGCGGTATTCGTCGCCGCAGTCGCCGGGGATGCGCCGGGTGTGGGCCAGCGCGGCATCGAATTGGGCCTGGTCTTCGTTGTCGAGCGCAAACGAAAAGACGCGCAGGTTGTCGTCGCGATGCTCGCGCTCACCCAGCCGCGCGCCAACGATCACGGCCGCGACCGCGGGCTGCTGCAAGACCCAGCGCGTGGCGACATTGGCAATCGAGACGCCATGTTTCTGCGCCACGGCGTACGCCGCTTGCAGCACCTGCTGCAAGGCCGCCCAGCCGCCGATGGCGTTGATGAAGCGGCGGTACTTCATCTTGCTCCAGTCGCCGATTTCGGCCGGCGCTTCGGCCTCAAGCCAGCGCTCGCTGAGAAAACCACCACCGAGCGTGCCGTAGGCCAGCAGGCGCACGCCGTGCGCCATGCACAGCGCCGTCATCTCGTCAGCCGCGCGCCGGTCGAGCAGCGAAAAGCAGACCTGGTTGCTGACGATGGGCAGCCCTTGCGCGAGCACAACCCGCAGATGCTGCGCATCAAAATTGGTCAGCCCGATATGTGCGATCAGGCCTGCTTCGCGCAGCCTGGCCAGCTCGGCCAGCGCGTCCAGGTACTGCGGATGCTCGAAGGTCCACCAGTGAAACTGCATCAGGTCGATGCGTTCAATGCGCAAGCGGGTCAAGGCCCGCTGCACACCGGCGCGCACGGTCGCGGCGGTCATCGGGCCCGGTGCCGGACACCATTTGGTGAAGGCGCGCACGCCTTTCCCGGCCGGGCACTTCAGCAACTCACCGGTGATGACTTCGGCCGATCCGTAATGGTCGGCCATGTCGAAAGCATCGAAGCCAGCAGCCACGTAGTCGGCCATCGCAGCCGCCGCCTGCTGCGGGTCGAGCAGGGTGCCACCACGTTCCATATCCGCGACCTGCCACAGGCCGGTGACGATGCGCGGAATCTCCAGCGCGCCGGGCGCAGGCCCGCCTAGCAAGGTGCGTTCGGGCCGCACCGGCTCAGCGCGCCGGCAGCCTGGCCTGCACCGCCTGCACGTCTTCGGTGCTCATCTGGCCGACGGTGGTGACTTCGCCGTTGACCAGGCGCCAGGTGCGAAACGGCCCGACGATATCGCCGTTTTTGTCGAACTCGACCGCGCCGATGACACCGACATAACGCACCGGCTTTTTCTCGGCGATGAGTTGCAGCGCGCGCTTGAAGCCGTCTGGCCCGGCGTGCACGACCTCACCGCCAGGGCCGGTGATGCGGCGCACCGAATCTCGGATCGCCGCGGCTTCAAATTTGCCGGCATGGGCGATCGCCAGGCCGAGGATCGCAGTGGCATCAAACGCGCGGTCGGCGGCGGGCGCGCCGGCGTCGAAGCCGCCGCTCATCGCCGGGTAGGCCTTGGCAAAGTATTCGGTCGACGGCGTGCGGTTGGTGCCCGACGACGTGCCAAAAGCTTCGTTCAAAAACTGCGGGCCGACACCCTTGATGAAGTCGGCAGCATTCATGCCGTCATTGAACAAAAACTTGCGCGCGCCGCCTTGCTGCAGCCAGGTGCGGATGACACTCGTGCCGTCACCCGGATAGCCGATGAAGTACAGCGCCGGCGGCTCGCCCTTGAGCGCGTTGGTGACCTCGGCGGCGTAACTCGGCTGGTTCTGGTTGTACGGCGTGACGCTGACGATTTTGCCGCCCAGCGCCTCGTAAGCACGCCGAAACTCGGCCAGCATATTGACGCCAAAATCGTTGTTCACATGGATGATGGCGAGTGTGCGCAGGCCCTGGTCGAGCGCGTACTTGGCGGCCGCGGTGCCTTGCAGCGCGTCGCTCGTGATGGTGCGGAAAAACCAGCCCTTGCTGGTGCCTTCGTTGCCCAGGCGGGTCAGCGTCGGTGAGGTCGATGCCGGTGAAATCTGCACCACGCCGGCCGGTGCGGTGACCGAAGTGACGATCGGGATCGATACCGACGAGATGATGCCGCCGATGATCGCCGGCACTTTTTTCAGGTCCACCAACTGACGCGCCTGGTCGACCGCCACCGAGCCCTGGCTCTGCGCATCACGCAGGTCGAAGCTGAGCTTGCAGCCGGCGACACCGGCGCTGCCGGCCGCGCTGTTGATTTCGTTGAAAGCCAGCTCGGCGGACTTGGCCGCGGCCTGGCCGAAACGCGCTGCCGGGCCGGTGAGCGAAACCACCATGCCGACGGTGTGGGTGCAACTCGGCGCCTGGGCCTGCGTGGCCGTGTAGGTGCCGAGCATCGAGAGCGCTGCGGCGGCGGCAAGAGCGGTGCGAACCATGGTCATTTTTCTCTCCGGATGGCGGCCATCGGGCCGGGTTGACGATGTACTTCTTGCTGCTGCATCGGGCTCACCGCGGGCATCGACTATCCTTTGTGCGGTATGCAAGACCAGACCCTGCTGAAGGTGATCGAGCTTAACAAAGCCTTCGGCGGCCACCGGGTCCTGCAGGGCTTCAGCTTCGATTTTGTGCGCGGCTCGATCACCGGCCTGATCGGCCCCAACGGCGCCGGCAAGACCACACTGTTCAACTGCCTGGCCGGCGCCTTGCGGCCCGATGGCGGCCGGGTCGAACTCAGCGGGCAGGACATCACCGGCGCGCCGCCGCACCGCGTTTTTGCCGCTGGCCTGGCGCGCACGTTCCAGATCCCGCGGCCTTTCCCGGCGATGACGGTACTCGAGAACGTGATGCTCGCGCCGCGCGGCCAGATCGGCGAACGGCCGTGGGCGAACTGGCTGCGACCGGGCGCGGTGGCCGCGCAAGAAGTTCAGACCCGCGCCGCGGCGCGCCACTGGCTGGATTTTGTCGGCCTGGCAGCGCTGGAACATTCCGCCGCGCGCGTGTTGTCGGGCGGCCAGCGCAAGCTGCTCGAGCTGGCGCGGGTGATGGTCGCGCAGCCGCAACTGGTGCTGCTCGACGAACCCGGCGCGGGGGTCAACCCGGCGCTGCTGGCGCTCATCGTCGAGAAGATTGCGGCGCTCAACAAGGCCGGCACCAGCTTCATGATCATCGAACACAACATGGACCTGGTGGCGTCGTTGTGCCGGCCGGTGATGGTCATGGCGCAGGGCCGGCTGCTCACCAGCGGCGACGCCAAGACCGTGCTCGCCGATGAGCGTGTGGTCGAGGCTTACCTGGGCGTAGCGGCATGAGCAACGCAAACAGCGCCCGCGGCATCCTGCGCATCGAAACGCTGGAGGCCGGCTACGAACCCGGTCTGCCGATCGTTCGCGGCGCGACGCTGCAAGTGCAGGCCGGCGAGATCCTGGCCATCCTGGGCCCTAACGGTGCAGGCAAGTCCACACTCGTCAAAGCCGTCGCCGGGCTGGTGCCGATCAGCGCCGGCCATGTCTGGCTGGAAGACAAGGAGATCACGCATACCGCGGCGCACCGCCACATCCACCAGGGGCTGGCCTTTGTGCCGCAGACAGAAAACGTCTTTGCCAATCTCAGCGTGGCCGAAAATCTCGAGCTTGCCGCGGCGCTGGTCGGCGCAGACCGCCGCGCCAGCCTGGCACCGATGTATGCGATGTTCCCGGACCTCTTGCGCCAGCGCGGTCTGCTCGCCGGGCGGCTGTCGGGTGGCCAGCGCCAGATGGTGGCGGTGGCGCGGGCGCTGATCGCCAAACCGCGGGTGCTGATACTCGACGAACCTTCGGCGGGGCTGTCGCCCAAACTCGTGGCGCAGGTTTTCGACAAGCTGCGCGAGGTGCGCGCTAGCGGCGTCACGCTGGTGCTGGTGGAGCAGAACGTCAAGGCCGCGCTCGCGCTGGCCGACCGCGCGGTGGTCCTCGTCGAAGGCCGCGAGCGGCTCGTCGCACCGGCTGCCGAACTGCGCGGCGACAGCCGCATCGCCGCGCTCTACCTGGGCGGCGCGCCATTGCAGACGAAGCACGCGGAGCCCGCCTGATGCTGCAAGTGCTCGCCGACGGCCTGATCATCGGCTCGATCATTTCGCTCGGCGCGGTCGGCCTGTCGGTGACATTTTCGATCCTGCGATTTTCGAACTTCGGTCATGGCGAATTGCTCGCCTGGGGCGCCTACCTGGCGTTCAGTGCGCTGGCGCTGCTAACGGCGGTGCTCGGCCTGCCGACCGCAGCGATCGCGCCGTTTTCATTCGGCTGGCCGCTGCTGCTTGCATGCCTGGTGGCGGCCGCACTCGTCGCCGGCATCGCGCTGCTGATGGACTTTGCGCTGTTCAAGCGGCTGCGCCTGCAAGGCTCGATCACGCTTGTCATCGCCAGCTTTGGTGCTGCGTTGGCGATGCGCAACCTGCTGCTGTTTTTCTACGGCGGCATCCCGCGGTATTACACGCAGGACTTGCAGATCGCGATCACGATCCTGCCGCGCTCGCAGTGGGGTGGCCTGCGCATCACCGCCGACCAGCTGTTTGTCGTCGGCCTGACCGCAGTCGTCGTGATCGCGCTGCACCAGTTTTTGTCGCGTTCGACACTCGGCCGCGCAATGCGCGCCACCGCGCACAACCCGCAGCTTGCGCGGGTTGCCGGCATCGACCCCGAGCGGGTGCTGCGCCTGACCTGGATTCTTGGCGGCGCACTCGCCGCGCTGGCGGGGGTCTTTGCCGGGCTCACCGTGCAACTGCGCCCGACGCTCGGGCTGGACCTGCTGCTGCCGCTGTTTGCCGCCGTCATCCTGGGCGGCATCGGCTCGGTCTGGGGCGCCGTCATCGGCGGCCTCGTAGTCGGCCTGGCCGAGAGCGCCGCGGTTGCCACGGTCGGCGCCGAATGGCGCGCAGCGGCCTCGTTTGTGGTCCTCATCGGCATCCTGCTCGTGCGGCCGACGGGGCTGTTCTCGGAGAAGGGCTGATGGACTTTTCCGGCATCGTTTCCTACGGCAGCTTCTTCCTCGTCTTCGCCGCGGTCTTTGCGGTGATCGTGCTCGGCCTCAACTTGCAATGGGGCTTCACCGGGCTCTTCAACGTCGGCGTCGCAGGGTTCGTCGCGGTGGGCGCATACACGTCGGCGATCCTGACCACACCACCGATCGATGGCCGCATCGGCGGCTTCGGCTGGCCGGTGCTGCTGGGCTGGCTTGCCGCGATGGTCACCTCGGGCGCGGCCGGCTTCGGTGTCGGCCTGCTGACCCTGCGCCTGCGCGACGACTACCTCGCGATCACGACCTTCGGGGTTGCGGTGCTGATCCAGCTCGTCGCACTCAACGCGCAGTCGCTCACCGGCGGGCCGTTTGGCATCCAGTTCATCCCGAAGCCGATGCAAGCCTGGCTCGGCACCGGCACGCCGTGGACGCTGGCCTATCTGGCGCTGGTCTTGACGCTGCTCGGTGTGGCCTATGTGGCACTCGAGCGGCTGGTGCGCAGCCCCTGGGGCCGCGCGCTGCGCAGCATCCGCGAAGACGAAGCCGCCGCGGCGTCACTGGGCAAATCGCCGCTGCGCCTGAAGCTGCAAGCCTTCACGCTGGGCAGCATGTTGATGGGCCTGGGCGGCGCGATGCAGG
>JANOKR010000172.1:0-12333 GCA_031419315.1 Betaproteobacteria bacterium | reverse complement strand
CCGATGGCCGACAAGGTCTACCGGCATCCGACGTTCTACGTCTTGCCCGAGGCGGTCGATCACCTTTGAGCCTGCGGTCAACACGCACGACCACGCCAACGACCGCGCCAACGACCATGCCCATGAATGCGACCACGAGCTCGGCATCGATATCGATCAACCTGACCGGGCCGGTGCGTTATGTGCTGCGCCTGGCCGACACGGCGCTGATCCACGCCCAGCGGCTGGCCGAATGGAGCGGGCATGCGCCGGTGATCGAAGAAGATATCGCGATCAGCAACCTGGCACTCGACCTGCTCGGCCAGGCCCGTGCGCTGCTGACCCACGCTGCGGCGCTCGCGGGCCAGGGGCATGACGAAGACCAGCTCGCTTTTCTGCGCGACGAGCGCGATTTTCTCAATCTGACGCTGGTCGAACAGCCGCTGCGGCGCTCGAGCGCGCATGCGCCGGGTGGTGACTTTGCCGACGTGGTCGTGCGCAACCTGCTGCTGTCGATCTGGTTCCGCCTGCAATGGCAGGCGCTCGGGTTGTCGTCGGACGCCGAGCTCGCCGCGATCGCGGCCAAGGCGGTCAAGGAATCGCGCTACCACTGCGTACATGCCGCTCAATGGACGATCCGGCTCGGTGATGGCACGCCCGAATCCACCCGCCGCATGCAATCGGCACTGGCCCGCGCCTGGCCCTATTGCGCCGAGATGTTTGTCGACGATGCCAGCGATGCCCATGCGGCCGACATCGGCCTCGGCCCACGTCGCAGCGTGTTGGGGCAGGCCTGGCGGCAAGAGGTCGATGCCGTGCTCGCCGCGGCAACGCTGCCGGCGCCTGCCGACAGCGCTTTTGTCAGCACCGGCAGCCAGGGTTTGCACAGCGAGCACATGGGTTTCATCCTCGCCGAGATGCAGTATCTGCAGCGCGCCTTTCCGGGCGGTCGGTGGTGAATGAGGGGGTAAGCGCCGTGGCCATCGATCCCAGTGTCGATGGCAAATGCGATGCCCGCATCGCGGCCACCTGGGCCGTGCTCGACACCGTGCTTGACCCCGAAGTGCCGGCGCTGTCGATCCGCGATCTGGGCATCGTTCGTGACGTGATCCTGGCTGACGACGGCGGTGCGATCGAGGTGGTCTTGACGCCCACCTATTCCGGCTGCCCGGCCACCGAAGTCATCAGCGGCGACGTGCACGCGGCGATCGACGCCGCCGGCCTCGGCCCGGCGAGGGTGACTCTGCGCCGCGCGCCAGCCTGGACGACCGACTGGATCAGCGCTGCCGGCCGCATCAAGCTGCAGGCCTACGGCATCGCGCCGCCGGGGCCGGTGGCTGAGCAGGTCGTGCACTTTCGCCCGCGCGCACTGGCCTGCCCGCGATGTGGCAGCCGGCAGACCGAGCAACTGTCAGCTTTCGGCACAACGGCTTGCAAGGCCATCTGGCGCTGCCTGGCTTGCCAAGAGCCGTTTGAACATTTCAAGCCGCTATGAGTGGATTGCATTTTCATGCGCTGACGGTCAGCGATATTCGGCGCGACAGCGACGATGCTCTGGTGGTCACCCTCGATGTGCCCACCGCATTGGTCGAGTCGTTCCGCTTCCAGCCGGGCCAGTACCTGACGCTGCGCGCTGTCGTGGCCGGCGAGGACCTGCGCCGTTCGTATTCGATCTGCGCCGCTGCCGGCGAGGCCTTGCGGGTCGGTGTGCGACGGGTGCCGGATGGCGCGTTTTCAAGCTGGCTGCACCAGGCGCTCAAAGTCGGTGACCGGGTCGACGTGATGGAACCTCAGGGCCGGTTCGGTGCGGCGCTGGCTAA
This sequence comes from Betaproteobacteria bacterium, assembly GCA_031419315.1. Taxonomy (GTDB): domain Bacteria; phylum Pseudomonadota; class Gammaproteobacteria; order Burkholderiales; family Burkholderiaceae_C; genus Rubrivivax. The sequence goes on along the minus strand of JANOKR010000172.1, from coordinate 10,534 downwards.
CGCCTTACCCGAGCCGCAGCCGCGCGCGCCAGCGCAGGCGACTGGTCAGTCCAGTCCGCTGGCCAAAGTGCCGGTCGGGGTGCTGGTGAACGTCCTGGCCATTGCCGGTGGCAGCGGCATCACGCCGATCCTGTCGATCATCAAGACTCTGCTTCAGCAAGACCCGCGCGCCCGTTGCACGCTGCTCTACGGCAACCGCAGCGTCGCCAGCACGATGTTCAAGGAAGAGCTCGAAGACCTGAAAAACCGCTACCTGACCCGACTCGCGCTGTACCCGGTGTTTTCGCGCGAGCAGGTCGACGCCGCGCCCGGTTCGCCGCTCGCTCGCGGCCGGCTGGACCGCGGCCGCATCGGGCTATTCCTACAGACCCTGGTCAATCCGCGCGCCGTCGATGCGGGATTTGTCTGCGGCCCGCACGCCTTGAACGACGAGGCGCAGTTGGCGCTGCTGGATGCCGGCATGGCGCCGGAGCGCATCCACATCGAGCGCTTCGGCATCCCGCCTGAGCAGCAGCCGGCAGGCGACGCCCATGCCGCGCAGGCCGGCGACGCCGACGCGGCGCGGGTCAGCATCGTGCGTGACGGCATCACGCGCGAGATCGTCTTCCACAAGGGTGATGCCAGCCTCCTCGATGCCGCAGCGCGGGCCGGGCTGGACGTGCCCTATTCGTGCAAGTCGGGGGTCTGTGCCACCTGCCGTGCCAAGTTGATCGAAGGCCGTGTGCGCATGGACCGCAACTTCGCGCTCGACCAGTCCGACCTCGACGCTGGCTTCGTGCTCACCTGCCAGGCGCACCCGGTCAGCGAGCGGGTCGTCGTGTCCTTCGACGAACGTTGAGTACCCCGGTTCACAAGTACGCGCACGCCATGAAATCGATGCGTTTCGGGCCAGGGCCAGGCGCAAACCGGCGTGATACCGCGTGGTATCGCAAGGACTTGCAACGACGCCCTGGCTCGAAAGGCGCGACGTCATGTGTGCGTACTTTTGAACTGTGGTACTGAGGGCCCGCGGCGATGGCCCGTCCGCGTGCGACCACTTACGGCGACCAGCAGGCGCAGATCATGGCCGCCGCGGCGGCGCTGTTTGCGCGGCGCGGTTATACCGCGACGACGATGAACGAGGTCGCTGCTGCGAGTGGTGTTTCGAAGGCCACGCTGTACCACTACTTCAAGGACAAGTCCGGCCTGCTGGAGCAGATCGCGCTCGGCCACATTCGTCGCCTGCAAGCGTTGGTGCTAAACGTGCCGCAGACGCCGCAGACACCGCAAACGGAGCAGCGGCTGCGCCTGCTGATCGAGGGCTTCATGGCGGCTTACGCTGGTGCGCAGCATCAACACCGGGTGCTCACCGAAGACGTCAGGTTTCTGCCCGATGCGGCACGGCGCGCGGTGATCGATGGCCAGCGCGATGTTGTTGCCGCGTTTGCCGATGCCGTTGCTCAGGCGCGCCCCGATCTGGGTGGCGACTTGCACAAACCGCTGGCGATGTTGCTCTTCGGCATGATCAACTGGACCTTCACCTGGCTGCGCCCACAAGGCCGGCTGAAACACGCGGACCTGGCGCCGATCGTCTGCGACCTGTTTCTTGGCGGGCTGGCGGCGTTGAATGCCGCTGGGGCAGGCAACAAAAAAATGGGGCGGCCTGCGCGGCCGCCCCGGGTTGCATCGACACTGATTTGAGGTGACTGGGGCGCCGGCTCTCGCGGGCGCCCGCTGCCATCAACGCACCTGCTTGCGGCGACGCGCCATGAAGCCCATCGCGCCCAGGCCCGCGAGCATCAACGCGTAGGTCTGCGGCTCGGGCACGGCGGTGACAGTCAGCTCGCCCGAATACAGCGCGGTGGATTTGTCCTTGGTGCCGGTCAGGGTCAGCACGAAGTTCGACGGGCCGGTGCCGTCGATGCCGACGAAGGTCCATTTGCCGGTATCGATGATCGTGCCGGAAGTGCCGTTCAGGTCGGCGCCGCTCAGCGTGATGTACTGGCCGCTCATCGTCAGCGTGAAGTCGTAGATCCCCGCGGCGAGACCGGTGAAGGTGATGACATCGTCACCGCCTGCGAGCACGGTGCCGAGGCTGTCGAAAGATGCGACGTTGCCGGCAAATGCCGTCGACTGGTCGTCGGCGAATGCGGCGCTGGCGGCGGCCGTCATCAGGGTGGCGGCGAGGATGGTTTTCAGTTTCATTGCAGGTTCTCCGTGGGGCTGGGTGGGGTGATGGCGAACAGGAATTACGGGTTAGGGCAGGCGTTGGTGAAAGAGCGTTGATGCGGCGGTTCAGTGCTGAACGCGCGAGCGGCGGCGCACCATGAAGCCCACGGTGCACAGGCCGGCGAGCAGCAAGGCGTAGGTCTCGGGCTCGGGCACCGGGGTCACGTCCATCTTGAAGTTGTAGGTGCTCGACACCGTGCCGGCGGTGCTGCCGCTGACGCGGAAGTAGTAGTCGCCCCCTTCGAGGTAGGCTGCTGCGGGCGTGAAGTCCCAGGAGTTCAGCGCGTTGTTGTTGCCGCTGACGGCGCCGATCAGGATGTCGAGATCGCCGTCTTTGAAGAGCGCGATCGTGAAGTTGCGGATATCGAACAGCGTGCCCCCGGCGCGCGGCTTGTTCAGCGTCGTGTAGCTGCCGTTGCCCGTCGCGTCGCCCATCGGCGTGACGCTGAAGGTGAAGAAGTTCTCGAAGAAGTTGCCACCTGCCGGCAGGCCGACGACATTGGCGTCGTAGGCCTGCGGGTTGACGCCAGCGGCGTAGCTCGCGCCGGGTGCGAAGGCCAGGGTCTGCGTCGCGGCAGAGGCCGGAGCGGCGAGGGCGCCGAGGGCGGCGGCAGCGGCGAAGGCGATGGTGTGCAAGTGCATTCGAGATCCCAACGAGTGACTGTTTTTCTAGGCCGGCTTGCTTGCCGGATCGATAAAACGGACTCTAGGGATCGCCCCGTTCACCCGCATCCCGTGGCCGTGGGGGATCGCCGTGCATAGGTCACGTGGGGCGCGCGCACCGGACGCAGGCGGCGCCATAGTCGGGCGCCAGTGCTGACCGCATCAGACGCATCAGACGCATCAACCGCATCAGCCAACGCGGCCTGGCTCGCCGCGGTCGCTGCGCGCACAGAGCGCGGACCCAGAAACACAAAGGGCCCGCTCAAAAAGCGGGCCCTGCGGTTCTGGTGCCGGTGAGAAGAGTCGAACTCCCGACCTTCGCATTACGAATGCGCTGCTCTACCAACTGAGCTACACCGGCGAAACCGCAAATTATACCGAGTGGCCGCCGCCGCGGTCGAGGTGGCGCCTCGATCGCACGGTTGAGATGGCGCGCTTGTGCGGGTCTCTGGTGCACTGCCGATTGAGGCGATACGGGCGGGGGCGGTCTGCCGCGTCTCGGTGTCGCACGGCGCTGACAAAGGTCGGCGATCTGCGTTCGAATCCGCAGATCTGAGGCGCTGCCGGGGGCTTGTTCCGGGCCTCTGTGCAGCGCCGGGTCTTCGACACTGCTGGGGCCTGCTCCGTGCCGGCGTGCCGCATCGTTTTTCGTTGCGATGACGCCGGGCGGTGCTTGTCCAACCATGTCAGCACTGCCACGCCAGATACATCCCGACGTCGACGCCGACAGCGACACGCTGGCCGACGCCGCCTTGCCGCGCGCGGCACGCACCGCGCTCTTTTTGCACGCTGGCATGTTGGCCGCCGACAGCCTACAGGCGGCTGCGCAGTCGCTGGTGCTGGCGCTCGTGCGGCGCGAAGGTTTCAGCCGCGTCTGCGTGGCGCTGGTTGCAGACGCTAGCGCACAGGCGCGCGCCACGTCGCTGCAGATGCTGGCGACTTCCGACGGCAGCGACGCCACTGCGCCGACCGCACTGAACCTGCGCCTGGCCGCGGCCTGCGCCGAAGCCTTTGACCAGGCGGCGACCCTCTGCTGGCCGCCTGCTGCGCCCCTTGCGCCACCGCCACCGCCACCGCCGGCGACATCGTCATTGTTGTTGCCATTGCACACCACGCTGCCGCGCATCACCCGTGCCCACCAGGCCCTGGCCGGCAGCCACGGCGCTGCGGCCGGGGTGCCCTTGGTGGCGGCCGGCCGGCCCATCGGCGTGCTGCTGGTCGAGCGCGCCGACGGCCCGGCCATCGAAGCCCCGACCTTGGAGACACTTGAACATCTGGCTGGCCTGGCAGCGCCATTGCTGGCCTTGATGCAGGCCAACGAACGTGTTTTGCACCGACGCCTGATCGATGGCCTGCGCGCCTGGTGGGCGCCACCGCTGGCGCCGCGGCGCCGCCTGTTGCGCCGGTCCGGGGCGACGGCAGCGGTGCTTGTGGTGGCCGCCTTGTTGTGGCCGCTGCAGGCGCCGGTAGGTGGGCGTGCGCGTCTCGAGGGTGCGGTGCAGCGGGTGCTGGTGGCGCCCGCCGATGGCTTCGTGCAGCAGGTGCATGCACGGCCCGGTGATCAAGTGCGGGCCGGCCAGCCCTTGATCGACCTGGCCGAGCAGGACTTGCAGCTCGAACGCCAGCGCTGGCAGAGCCAGCTTGCGCAGCAACTCGATGCGCTGGCCTCGGCGCAGGCACGTGCCGATCGGGCGCAATTGGTGCAGTTGCAGGCCCGCTCCGACGAGGCGCAGGCCCAGCTCGATCTGGTCGACGAACGGCTGCTGCGTTCGCGTCTGGTGGCGCCGTTCGACGGCATCGTGGTCCAGGGTGACCTGAGCCAGCAGCTTGGCGCGCCGGTCAAGGTTGGTGCTGAACTGATGACGGTGGCGCTGAGCGACCGCTTCCGCGTCATCGTCGAGATCGACGAGCGTGACATCGCGCAGGTGCACGCCGGCCAGAGTGGCCGCGTCACGTTGAGCGCCTTGCCCTGGCAGTCGACGCCGATGCAGGTCGTGCGCATCACGCCGGTGGCCACGGTCGCCGACGGGCGCAATGTGTTCGAGGTCGAAGCCGCGTTGCTTGAGGCCGGGGCCGGCCTGCGCCCGGGCCTGCAAGGCAGCGCGCAGATCGTCGTCGGTGAAGCCTCGACGCTGTGGCGCTGGACGCGGCGCCTGGTCGAATCGGCAAGGCTGACCGCCTGGGAGTGGTTCGGGTGACTGCGGCCGTCTTGCGCGCGCCAGCGCCGCTGCTCAGCGTGGCGTGGTTTCGCATCGCCGCGCTGAAGCCGCTGCTCGACGTGCATCTGTGCAGTCATCGCCAGGTCCTGCGGGGCGAGGTCTGGCACACGCTGGCGCGCGCCGATGGCAGCCGTGGGTTCCGCCTCAACCACGCTGCCTGGCAAGCGGTGGCACGTTGTGATGGCCGCCGCAGCGTGCAGGCGGTGTGGGAGATCACGCTCGCGCTGCTCGGTGACGAGGCGCCGACACAAGATGAATTTTTCGACCTGCTGGTGCGCTTGCATGCCGCCGGCCTGCTGAGTTTTGACCACAAGCCGGACTTCGGCGCGGCGCCCGGCGCAGCGGCGCCGGACGAAGACAGCACGCCGCCGTCGCGACGCCAGCATCTGCTCGCCTGGCGTTTCCCGCTCGGCAACCCCGACGCGACACTGGCGCGCTGGGTACCGCGGTTGCAGGGTCTGTTCACATCGGCGGCCTTGCTGGCCTGGCTGCTGCTCGTGGGCCTGGCCGCAGTCGCGGCGCTGGCCAACGCCGATCAACTCGCGGCGCAGCTTCGGGTCAGTCTGGCGAGCCCCACCAGCTGGGGCCTGGCGTGGTTGGCCTACCCCGTGATCAAGGCCTTGCACGAGGCCGCGCATGGCCTGGCCGCGCGCCATGCAGGTGCCGTGGTGGCGGACTGGGGCGTGACGGTATTGATGTTCGTGCCGGTGCCCTACGTCGACGCTTCGGCGGCGTCGGCGTTGCCGCTGCGGCGCAGCCGATTGACGGTTGCCGCGGCCGGCATCGTCGTCGAACTTGGCATCGCTGCGGCTGCGCTCGCCGTCGTGCTGCAAGTCCAGCCAGGGGCACTGCGCGAAGCGGCCTTGTTGGTGTTTTTTATCGCCGCGCTGTCGACGCTGCTCGTCAACGCCAACCCGCTGCTGCGCTTCGACGGTTACCACATGCTGTGTGATGCGCTTGCGCTGCCCAACCTGGCCTCGCGCAGCACGCGCCATTGGCTGCACCAGTTGCAAACGCGGCTGTTGCGGCTGCCGGCTGACAACCCGGTGCCGCCGGCGGACGGCGAGTCAGCCTGGCTCTGGGCCTATGCACCGTTGGCGCTGGTGTTGCGCTGGACGATCGCGGTGTCGGTCATCCACTGGACGGGCTCGATCTCGTTTGCGCTTGGCCTTGCGCTGGCCCTGGTCTTTGGCTGGATGCTGGTCGGCAAGCCGCTGCTTGCACTGCTGCGCTGGCTACAGCGTGCCGCGCTGCCTGACCGTGAAAGGCGCCACGCGCGCCGCCGCACGGCGTTCATCGGCGCGGGCCTGGTCTTGCCGCTGGCACTGTGGCCGCTGCCCGACGCGACCGTGGTGCAGGGCATCTTGTGGTTACCCGAACAGGCGCTGGTGCGCACCCAGGTCGCCGGTTTTGTCGACACCGTGCTGGTTGCCGATGGTCAGGCCGTGCGTGCCGGCGACAGCGTGCTGCGGCTGCGCGCGCCGGGCCTGCAAGCCGATGCCGAGCGCCTGCGCGGGCAGGTCGAGGCCTTGCTCGCCGAGCAGGCACAAACCCTGCGCGACGATCCAGCGCGCGCGGTCGCCGCAGCGCATGGCCTGCTGGCGGCACGGGCTGAACTGGCGCAGATCGAAGCGCGGGTGCAGCAGCTGGATGTGCGCGCGCAGGCCGATGGCCGCATCGCGGTGGCGCGCGCAGCAGACCTGCCCGGCCGCTACCTGCAGCGCGGTGACCTGGTGGCCCAGGTCCTCACCGGCGACGCGGGCATCGTGCAACTCGCGATTCCACAAGACCAGGCGGCGCTGGTCGGCGCGCACCGCGGGCTGGTCGAGGTGCGCTCGGCCGACGCCGCAGCGCCGGTGCTGCGGGGCCAGTGGGCCGGCACCGGCTCGGGCGGTGGCGCGGCACTGCCCAGCGCCGCGCTCGGCCATCTCGGCGGTGGCCGGCTGGCGGTCGATCCCAGCGATCGCAGCGGCCTGCGCCCGGCGCAGGCGGTGGTGCGCGGCGATGTGCAGCTCGAAGTCTCCGTCACGGCCGACATCGGTCGGCGCATCGGTGAACCCATCAGCGAGCGCATCGGCCAGCGCATCGGCGAACGCATGCTGGTGCGCTTTGAACATGGCCGCTCACCGCTGGCCTGGCAGGCGGCGCGGGCGTTGCAGCAGCAACTGCTGCGCCACTTCAATCCGGCGCAATGAATATGGGCGCGTCCATCGCTGCACCGCGCCCGGGGCTGCTGCTGGGCAGTTATCCGCAGCGCAGCGACGACGCGGCGGCCTGGCGCGACCCGCTGGCGCGATGGTCGGGCTGGTGGGGATGGCGGGGCTGGCGGGGCTCGCGCATTGGGCGGCCGGTGCAGCCGGCCACCCCGATCGGGATGATCCGCGAACGGCAGCGGGCCTGGGCTTTGTGCTTGCAGGTCGAGAACCCCAACGTTGCACCTGAGCTGCACGATCTGCGCGTTCGCCTCGGCTGCGATGGTTACGGCCGCGTGCATCGCGCCGACGCCCTCGGCTGCGCGGCCGCGGCGATGCAACACAGCCTCGGCCGCAATCCTTTCGACACCCAACTGCACTGCGCCCAGGTGCTGCTCGATGGCGGCCTGGCCGAGATGGCCACTGGCGAGGGCAAGACCCTGGCCGTGGCTTTGGCTGCAGCGGTCGCGGCCTTGTCAGGCGTGCCGGTGCATGTGATGACCGCCAACGACTATCTGGCCCAACGCGACCGCGATCTGCTGGCGCCGTTTTTCATGTCGCTAGGCCTGAGCGTGGGTGTCGTGGTGGGCACCAGCACCAGCGACACCCGTCGCGCCGCTTACGCCTGCGCGCTGACCTACTGCACCGCACGCGAGGTCGCGTTTGACCATCTGCGTGACCGGCAGTCGATGGGCATCGACGCCGCTGCCGGCAGCAGCGATGTGCAGCAACACGCCGCCGCACTGGCCGGCGAAGCCGCGCCGCCGCGTTTGTTGCGTGGCCTGTGCATGGCCCTGGTCGATGAAGCCGACAGCCTGCTCATCGACGAAGCCACGATGCCGTTGGTCCTGGCCGAGCCCGTCGATGACCCGGGCCAGCGTGCGGCCTGCTTCCAGGCGCTGGCGCTGGCGCGCCGGCTGCTGCCGGGGCAGGACGTGCAGATCGACCAGCACAGTCATGAGGTGACCTGGTCGGCGCCGGGTCTGGCGTTGCTCGAAGCGCAGGCGGCGGGTCTCGATGCCGCCTGGCACAACGGCCGCCATCGGCAGGATCTGGTCAACACCGCGCTGGTCGCGCTGCACGCGCTGCGCCGCGACGAGCACTACATCATCAGCGAAGACCGTGTTGTCGAACAGCGCATCACTGAACAGCGCGTCACCAAACCGGGCGTTGAGCCCCCTTGCCGGCGGCAGGTGCAACTGCTCGACCCGAACACCGGCCGCAGCGCGCCGGGGCGGGTCTGGGCGCGTGGTCTGCAGACCTTGGTCGAGCTCAAGGAAGGCTGCACCTTGACCGCGCCGACGCGCACCGTGGCGCAGACCAGCTACCAGCGATTTTTTTCGCGCTACCTGCATCTGGCCGGCACGAGTGGCACGCTGGCCGAGTGTCGCGCCGAACTCGCCGCGGTGTATGGCCTGGCGGTGGTGCGCCTGCCGCTGCGCCGCCCCTGCCGCCGCATCGTCGCTCCACCCCAGCGCTTTGCCGACGATGCCGAGCGCAACCAGGCGGTGCTGCACGCGGTGGCCGAGATGCAGCGCGCCGGCCGGCCGGTGTTGGTCGGTTGTGCTTCGGTGCTGGCGTCGCGCGCACTTTCGGCGCAGTTGCTGGCCGCTGGCATTGCGCACCGCGTGCTTGATGCGCGCCATGACGCCGATGAAGCCGATGAAGCCGCCATCGTCGCGCAGGCCGGCCTAGCCGGTGCGCTGACGGTGGCCACCACGATGGCCGGCCGCGGCACTGATATCGAACTCGGCCCGGCCGTCGCCGCCGCTGGTGGCCTGCATGTCATTGACTGCCAGGACAACCTGTCGGCGCGCCTGGACCGCCAGCTCATCGGCCGCGCCGCGCGCCAGGGTGATCCGGGCAGTGCGGTTTTGTGGCATGCGCTGGTGGGCGGTGTCAGTCAGCGCACAAATGACTCAAGCCCGACGGCAGGCCGCCGAAACAAGCCGTACGCGTCGAAGCTGTCGGGAGGCGTGTGGCCCGGCTGGGCCGTTCATATCTGGCACCGCTGGCGGCAGCGATGGGCACAAGCACAAGGGACGCGGCACCGACGCCGCTTGTTGGAACAGGACCTGTCATGGCAAAACAAACTCGACTTCAAACGCTTGCGCGCCTGAGCCCGGTGCCGGTGGCACTGGCCGCGGCCGCGCTGTTGACCTTGGCGCCAGAAGGTGGCAGCTCGGCGTTTGCGCAAGCCGCGGCGGTGCCGCCGTCGGTGTCACCACCGGCAGGCAGGAATACGAACCTTTCGACGTCGGCGGCGACGCCGATGCTGACATCGGCGAAGGGCCCGCTGGTGGCTGCCGGGCCGGCAGCGACATCGACAGCGACCGCTGCAACAACAAGCCCGCGCACCGGCTCGCGCCAGGCGGTGGGCTGCCTGATCGGCCCCGAACGGGTGGCCGATATCGGCACTGCGGTCACCGGGTTGGTCGAGTCGATCAGCGTCGACCGCGGGGATATCGTGCGCCAGGGCCAGCCGCTGGTCTGGCTGGCCAGCGAAGTTGAACGCGCCGGGGCCCAGGCAGCGCAGGTGCGCGCCGCGATCGACGCCGATATTCGCGCCGCCGACGCCAACCTCGCGCTCGCACGCCAGCGGCATGCACGTGTCGCCGGGCTCGTGAATGAGGGTTTTGTGACGCCGCAGGCGGTCGAGCAGGCGCTCGCCGAGCGTGATGTCGCGGAGCAGAAACTCGAGCAGGCGCGGGCGCAAAAAACGGTTCTGAGCCACGAGGCCGCGCTGGTGCGCGCGCAGCTCGGCCAGCGCACGCTGAAGAGCCCGATCAGCGGCGTCGTCATCGAGCGTTTTGTCAACGCCGGTGAGCGCGCCGAGGACAAACCGCTGCTGCGCGTGGCGATGCTCGACCCGCTGCGTGTCGAGCTCGTGATGCCTGCCAGCCGCTGGGCCAGCGTGTCCCGCGGTGACCGCATCGCGGTGCTGCCAGAACTGCCCGGTGCATCGAGCCTGCTCGCCAAGGTCACCCATATCGACAAGATCATCGACGCCGCGAGCAATACCTTCCGGGTGCGTCTGTCGCTGCCCAACCCCGGCCACAAGCTGCCTGCCGGTGCGCGCTGCAAGGTCGATGCGCCGGCCGCGCTGCCGGCGCCCGGCGGGGCGTCGGCGCCCGCGCCGGGCAGCCTGCCGACCGCGGCGACCCCCGGGGCCGCGTTGTCGGCGCGCCGGGTCTGACGCCGCGGCTGCACGACCACAGTTCCCGCCAGCGCACGAGCCCCCACAGACCTACC
>JANOKR010000171.1:0-1626 GCA_031419315.1 Betaproteobacteria bacterium | reverse complement strand
GTCTATCGGCACACCACACCGTTGGCACGGGTGCCTGGCAGCCCCGATGAAATGTTTGTCGCCGCAAATGACCGCGCCGTCAACTCGCAAGACGTCTACCGCATGAATGTCCGCAGCGGGCGCAAGACACTCATCACTGTGTCTTCGCCCGGCATGGTCAAGCAGTGGGTGTTGGACAAGGACTTCAAGCCGCGCGCAGCGCTCAACGTCGATGCTGAGAAAAAGCGCTGGTGGTTCGCTTACCAGCCCGTTGGCAGCAACGAATGGAAGACGCTGGCCGAATGGGACGAACGACTTCGAGACGTGATCATCCCAGTCGCGTTTGATCCAGCCGACCCAAAGTCGATGTACGTCAGCAGCAATGTCGGCCGCGACACGCTGGCGTTTTTCAAGTACGACCTTGAAGCCGGGAAACTTGGCGAATTGGTCGCCGGAAGTGATCGCTACGACATGGGAAGCTTCTCGATGTTGGGCGAAGCGTCGGGAGAGAGTGGGTCACTGATCTTCGGTGGCACCGAAGAACAACCCGGCAAACTCATCGGTATACGCCTGAATGCCGACAAGCCGACGACCGTGTGGTTCGACGACGAGGCACGCCGGCTGCAAGCAGCGCTGGATGGTTCGCTGCCAGGCCGCGTCAACCAGTTCGACCCGACCTCAAAGCGCTCACTCGTCTTCTCAAGTTCGCCCACCGAACCCGGTGCCTGGCTCATCTTCGACACGGAAAAACGTGCGCTTGAAGATACCGGTATTCGCGCGCGGCCGTGGATCGACCCGAAGCAGATGGCGCCAATGACTTACGTCACCTACACCGCTCGCGACGGCATGAAGATCGGTGCCTACCTGACCTTGCCAAAGACCTTCCGCAAGGGCTCGCCGGTGGCCTTTGTGGTGCTGCCGCACGGCGGCCCGTGGGCCAAGGACAACTGGGAATTCAACCCCGAAGTCCAGTTCCTGGCCAATCGCGGTTATGCCGTGCTGCAACCCAACTTCCGAGGCTCCACCGGCTACGGCACGCAGCACCTGCGCGCGAGCTACAAACAGTGGGGCGGCACGATGACCGACGACATCATCGACGGCGTCGAGTGGGCGATCAAGGAAGGTTATGCCGACCGCGGCCGCATCGGCAGCTATGGCGCAAGTTACGGTGGCTTGGCGACCCTGTCGGTGATGGTCAAGCGCCCCGACCTGTTCAAGTGGGGCATCAACTATGTTGGTGTCACCGACCTTGCCGTGCACCAGGATACCCAGCCGGCGCAACTGCACGGCGACTTCACGCCCCTGGCCAAGGCCATCAACGGCGACCAAAAGGTCGATGCCGCGGCGTTTGCGGCGCAGTCGCCGGCGCGGCATGTGAGCCGCATTGCAGCACCCGTCTTCCACGCTTACGGCGGCGAGGACCGCAACGTCGACTTTGCCAACGGCCGCGAGATCCGCTCGGCTTTCGACAAGGCCGGCAAACCCTACGAATGGATGTTCGTCGGCGACGAAGCGCATGGTTATCGCCAGCCCAAGAACGTCGTCGAGTTTTACACCCGCTTCGAAAAGTTCATCAAGGCCCATACTCCGCCGGCGAAGTGAAAGCCCGGCGTCAATGTGGGAGTTAGAGCCTGATCGGGATCGTCA
>JANOKR010000170.1:0-9420 GCA_031419315.1 Betaproteobacteria bacterium | reverse complement strand
ATCGCGGCCTGCTTCGTTGAGCCGACGGCGGGCTCCTTCGGTTGCCTGCCGCCGCCCAAAGGCTATCTCGACCGCCTGCGCAAGACTTGCGACGACAACGGCATCCTGCTCGTCTTCGACGAAGTCATCACCGGCTGGGGCCGGATGGGCGCCAATTTCGGAGCCCAAGCCTTCGGTGTCACCCCCGACCTGATGACGATGGCCAAGGCGATCACGAATGGCGCGCAGCCGATGGGCGCGGTCGCCGCGCGCCAGGACATCTACGACACCATCACCGAGGCGGGCCCGAAGCAAGGCATCGAGTTCTTCCACGGCTACACCTACTCGGCACACCCGGCGGCCTGCGCGGCCGGGCTGGCGATGATGGACATCTTCCGCGACGAAAAACTGATTCATCGCGCGGCGGCGATGAGCCCGGCGTTTGGCGACGCGATGCACTCCCTGGCCGACGTGCCCGGTGTTATCGACATCCGTTCGATCGGCATGATGGCCGGCGTCGAAGTCGCCGCCGAGGGCGCCACTGGCGCGCGTGGTCATCTGCTGCAAAAGGCGCTCTACGACCGCGGCCTGCATCTGAAAAGCACGGGCGACACCTTGATCATCGCGCCGGCCTTTATTGCCGAAGCCAAACATCTCGACGAGATCACGAGCAAGCTTCGGCAGGCGCTGATCGAAGTCCATTGAAGCCAGCGCGGCACGGCCCCCGCATCAACTCACGTTGCGATGCCGAACGACCTCAGCGCGCCAGACCTCAGCGTCGCCCGCCGCCGGCGATCATCGACAGCACTTCGTAAAACATGCGGTTGCTCGGCGGCGCCGACAGGTCCAGCGCCTGGCTGCGCCGGTAGTAGGGGCTGAGATCCAGGCCGACGCCGATGCCGCAGATCGCGACCTGGCCGCGCTGCTCTTCGCGCCGCACGACGTCGCGCAGATGATGGTCGAGGTAATGCGCATCGTTGGCCAGGTTGGTGGCGCTGTCCATCGGGCTGCCGTCTGAGACCACCAGCAGCAGGCGGCGCGTTTCGCTGCGGCGGTCCATGCGCGCGCAGGCCCATTCGACGGCCTCGCCATCGATGCCTTCACGAAACAGGTCGGCCTTGAGCAAAGCCGCGATACCGGGCCGCGCCTGGCGCCAGGACACATCGGCCGACTTGAAGACGAGGTGGTTGATCTCGTTCAGGCGGCCAGGGTGGCGCGGCCGGCCGGCACGCTGCCAGTCGCGCATCGCGCGGCCACCGTTCCAGGCGCCAGTGGTGTAGCCGAGCACTTCGCTGCTGACGCCGGCACGTTCGAGCGCGCGCACAAAGACATCGACCAGGATCGCGACCGCCTCGATATGCTGTTTCATCGAGCCCGAACAGTCGATCAAAAAGCTCATCAGGCAGTCGGCCGCTGGCTGCTCGCGATCGATGCGGAACAGGCGCCGCTCGGCGGGTGTGCTGACGAGTTGGGCCAGGCGGCTGCCGTCGATCAGGCCTTCTTCTTGCGCCCCGTCCCAGCCGTCTTGCGCCGGCGTGGACAACAGCGCCTTGAGGTCACGCGCCAGCCGTGGCACGTTGATGCCCTGCGCGTTGATCTGGCGGTCCAGGCGCTCGCGGTACTCGGCCAGCAGCGCCGGCCGCACCAGCGCCGCCGCGTCCAGCTCGCGGTCGTGGGCGCGGGTGAAAACGCGGTAGCCGTCGGCAGACGCGCCGAGCACGGCGCTGTCGCCGGTGGGCGCTTTCGCAAAGCCCTGATCGTCGCTGTCCTCGAGATCGAGCATCAGGTTGAAGTGGCTGCGCCGGGCCGCACCTTCGGCAAGGTCGTCACTGCGATCAGGCCCGCGCTCGTCATCGCGGCTGGCCATCAATGCGCCCACGCGCTGCGCGATATTCAAGGCATGCACCGCGTAGGCGGCCTGGTCGTGGCGCTGCCGGCGCAAGGCCACCAGGTCAGGCCCGAGGCGTGGGCTGAGCATGCCGCGGGTGGTCTCGATGAGCTCTTCGGTCAACTCGACGACGGGATCCCCGGTGACCCGCGATCGACACATCTGCGCCATCGCATAGAGCACGATGCCACGCGCACTTTCGTTCAGGCCGGCGTGGTGGTAGGCGATCGACCATTGCTCGAAACGGTGGCGCAGGTTGTGGCGCAACCCGGGCATCTGCGGTGGCGCGAGCGACTCGACCCGAATCTGTTCAAGCAGGTCGAAGATCAGCCGCTGGCCGGCGTCTGCCGGGCTCCGCTGCGCATGCAGCGCGGCGTCGGAATGGGCCAGGCGCAATGCCAGGCCATCGGCCGCACCGCGAAACGAGCGCAGATCGTCGTCGTCGAGCGTTGGGTGCAGATGCGGCGCAAAACGCGGCAGCCGTTGCGCGCCGCGGTGCAGGCGTTGGCCGCTGAAGTGCAGCTCCGCGTCACCGGCGATGGCGCGGATCGAGGCCGCGCACAGCGCCTCGACCCGCTGCTGCTGCCTGGCGCGGGATGGCGTGTTGCCGGTGCCGGCGCCCACTCAATCGCCCTCGGCATCGATCGAGTTCGGCGTGCCGATTTCGATGTCGAAACAGCGTTGGAAGTATTCGGCCACGATCGGCTTTTCGGCGTCGTCACATTTGTTCAGGAACGACAAACGGAAAGCCAGCGCCGGGTCGCCAAAGATCTCGCAGTTTTCGGCCCAGGTGATGACCGTGCGCGGTGACATCAGCGTCGACAGGTCGCCGACGTCAAAACCCTTGCGGGTGAGTTCGGCGACCGCGACCATCGCGCCGACAAGCTGGTGGCCGCGCTCGCTCTCGGCCATCGCCGGCACCCGCGCAAGCACGATCTTGATCTCTTCTTCGCGTGGCAGGTAGTTCAGCGACGCGACGATATTCCAGCGGTCGAGCTGGCCGTGGTTGAGCCGCTGCACACCGTGGTACAGGCCGTTCAGATTGCCCAGGCCAACCGTATTGGCGGTTGCAAAAAGGCGAAAGTATGGATGCGGGCGGATGACCTTGTTCTGGTCCATCAAGGTGAACTTGCCGTCACGCTCGAGGATGCGCTGGATCACGAACATCACGTCCGGGCGGCCGGCGTCGTATTCATCAAAGACCAGCGCCACCGGGCGCTGCAAGGACCAGGGCACGATGCCTTCCTGGAACTCGGTGACTTGGCTGCCGTCGCGCAGCACAACAGCATCCTTGCCCACCAGGTCGAGCCGGCTGATATGGGCATCGAGGTTGACGCGCACGCAGGGCCAGTTCAAACGCGCCGCGACCTGCTCGATATGGGTCGACTTGCCGGTGCCGTGCAGGCCCTGCACCATCACCCGGCGGTTGCGCGTGAAGCCGGCCAGCAGCGCCAGCGTGACATCGGGGTTGAAGCGGTAGACCGGATCGACCTCGGGCACATGGTCGTCGCGTTCGCGCTCAGGAAAGGCCGGCACCAACAGGTCAGTGTCGATGCCGAACACCGTGCGGACATCGAGCAGGCGGTCGGGTTGCAGGGTGCTGAGGTCGGTCACGAGGGCCTTGTCTGGCGGGGTCGATGGATCAACCAGCGGCGCGCTTCGAGGGCTGCGGTCGCGGCAGCGCCTGGGCGTCGATGGCACTCATCGCGGCGGCAGCGCGTTGCAATGCCGGCAGGCATTGCAGGGCCTTGTCGCGGCTCCAACGCATGATTGGCGCCTGCACCGCGACGCACAGGTTCGAGCGCACGCCACCCGGCGTGGGCACCAGCACCGCGATGCACAGCAGGCCGGGCAGGAACTCTTCGTCGTCGATCGCATAACCATCGCGGCGCACCTGCTTGAGCGCACGCTCCAGCGCGGCGAGGTCGGTCACGGTCTTCGGCGTGTAGGCCTCCAGCGGCGCATGCGCGAGCAGCCGTTGCCGCTGTGCGGGTGTCATCTGAGACAGCAGCAGCTTGCCGCTGGCCGAGCAGTGCGCCGGCACGCGCGAGCCGGGATGCAGATAGAAGCGCAGCGGCGCGGCGGTCTCGACACGGTCCAGGTAGACGACCTCGCTGCCATCGAGCACGGTGATATTGCAGCTCTCGCCGACCTCGTCGACGAGCCGGCGCAACACGGTGTGGCGCGCGCCGCGGAAACTGTCGTTGAACAGCAGGTTCTCGGCCAGCCGCCGCAGCCGTGTGCCGGTGCTGTAGTGGCGACCGTCACGCTCGCGTTGCAGCAGGCCTGCGCTCTCGAGTTGCTGCAGCATCCGGTGCAGCGTCGGCTTGGGCAGGGCGGTGGCTTCGACCAGGGCCTGCAAGGAGTAAAGCTGGTCGCGCGCAGCGATCACTTCGAGCAAGGAAATCAGCCGCAGGGCGGGTGTTTCGCCGTCGACTTCCGACCGGGCCGGCTTGGATGATTGAGATCGTTGAACCACACAAAATCATAGCGCCGTTCCAGTTTTGAGCGCAAGTCAGCACAGGTTTTGAGATTTGTTGACGATTTCAGGGGCCTCGCCTATAGTCACCGCCAAGCTGATTTTGGCTTGACGGCGGGCCTCGCGGCGGCTGCAAACGTGCACCCTTCGACCCACTCCTTTCACGCCTCGAACAGGATCCTCCCGATGAGCCAGACCGCCCGCACTGACCACCGCACCGACCACCGCAGCGTGATCAGCGGGGTGCAGAAAATGACCCCTTCCGAAGCCTTCGTCGAGACCCTCGTCGCGCAGGGCGTCGACACCATGTTCGGCATCATGGGCTCGGCGTTCATGGACGCGATGGACATCTTTGCGCCGGCCGGCATCAAGCTGATCCCGGTGGTGCACGAACAAGGCGCAGCGCACATGGCCGACGGCTTTGCGCGGGTCAGCGGCCGCCACGGTGTGGTCATCGGGCAGAACGGCCCCGGCATCAGCAACTGCGTGACCGCGATTGCAGCGGCCTATTGGGCACATTCGCCGGTGGTCATCATCACGCCAGAGACGGGCACGATGGGCATGGGTCTGGGTGGTTTTCAAGAGGCCAACCAGCTGCCGATGTTCCAGGAGTTCACCAAATACCAGGGCCATGTCTGCAACCCCAAGCGCATGGCCGAGTTCACCGCGCGCTGCTTTGATCGCGCGCTGTCCGACATGGGCCCGACGCAGTTGAATATCCCGCGTGACTATTTTTACGGCGAGATCACGGCCGAGATCCCGAAGCCGATGCGCGTCGAGCGTGGCGCCGGCGGCGAAGAGAGTTTGAATGCGGCGGCCGAGCTGCTCGCCGCGGCGCGTTTCCCGGTCATCCTGTCGGGGGGTGGTGTCGTGATGGGCGACGCGGTCGACGCCTGCAAGGCCCTTGCCGAGCGCCTGGGCGCACCGGTGGTCAACGGTTATCTGCGCAACGACTCGTTCCCGGCGAGCCACCCGCTGTGGTGCGGCCCGCTCGGTTACCAGGGCTCGAAAGCGGCGATGAAGCTCATCAGCCAGGCCGACGTGGTGGTCGCGCTCGGCTCGCGCATGGGCCCCTTCGGCACCCTGCCCCAGCATGGCCTGGACTACTGGCCGGCGGCGGCCAAGATCATCCAGATCGAAGCCGACCACACCAACCTCGGCCTGGTCAAGAAGATCACCGTCGGCATCTGCGGCGATGCCAAAGCGGCCGCCAAGGCGCTGACTGCGCGGCTGGCTGGCCGAACACTGGCCTGCGATGCGAGCAAGGGCGAACGCGCCGAGAAGATCGCCCAGGAGAAAGCGGCGTGGGAAAAAGAGCTCGACGGCTGGAGCCACGAACGCGACCCGTTCAGCCTGGACATGATCGAAGAGAACAGCAAGGAGCAGCCATTTTCCGGCGGCCAATATCTGCACCCGCGTCAGGTCTTGCGCGAGCTTGAAAAAGCGATGCCGCCGCGCGTGATGGTCTCCACCGACATCGGCAATATCAACTCGGTGGCGAACAGTTATCTGCGCTTCGAGGAGCCGCGCTGCTTCTTCGCGCCGATGAGTTTTGGCAATTGTGGTTATGCGCTGCCGACGATCATCGGCGCCTAGGCCGCGGCGATGGACCGCCCCGCGGTGGCCTACGCCGGCGACGGCGCCTGGGGCATGAGCATGGTCGAGATCATGACCTGCGTGCGCCACGACATCCCGGTCACCGCGGTCGTCTTCCACAACCGCCAGTGGGGCGCCGAGAAAAAGACCCAGGCCGACTTCTACAACCGCCGCTTTGTTGCCGGCGACCTTGAGAGCGAAAGCTTCGCCGGCATCGCCCGCGCCATGGGCGCCGAGGCGATCGTCGTCGACAAGCTCGAGGACGTCGGCGCGGCGCTGAAAAAAGCCATCGACTTGCAGATGAACGCAGGCAAGACCTGCGTCATCGAGATCATGTGCACGCGCGAACTCGGCGATCCGTTCCGCCGTGATGCGTTGTCGAAGCCGGTGCGCCTGCTGGAGAAATACCGGGACTACGTTTGAGCGCTGTCCTCACGCTCAACGCCGGATCGTCGTCGATCAAATTTGCGGTCTTCGCGGGCGACGCTGAGGCACTCGCGCCGCTGGCATCAGGCCAGATTGAGGCGCTCGGCGCCGGCGGTATGACCCACGCGCAAGCGCTACAGCAGGTGCTTGCGAAGGTTGGCGATGTCGCGATTGACGCGGTGGGTCACCGCATCGTGCATGGCGGCACGCGGTTCGAAAAGCCGGCGCTCATCGACGATGCTGTGCTGGCTGCGATGACCGACTTGCAAAGCCTCGCGCCGCTGCACCAGCCGCACAACCTGGCGGGGGTGCAGGCAGCGCGGGCCGCCTTCCCCGGTGTGCCGCAGGTCGCGTGTTTTGACACCGCGTTCCACCACACCCAGCCCGACATCAACCAGCGTTTCGCTGTGCCGCAGGCAATGCACGCGGCAGGTCTGCGGCGCTACGGCTTTCATGGCCTGTCCTACGAATCGATCGTGGCGCAGTTGCAGGCCGCCGACCGCACATCGGCAGCCTGCCGCACCGTCATCGCCCACCTCGGCAACGGCAGCTCGATGTGCGCCGTCCGGGGCGGCAAGTCCGTCGCCACGACGATGAGCTTTTCGCCGCTCGACGGCCTGCCGATGGGCACCCGCTGCGGCCGCATCGACGCCGCCGTGGTGCTGCACCTGCTGCGCCACGGCCATGACGAAGCCGGCATCAGCCGGCTGCTGCATCACGAGTCGGGGCTGCTCGGGCTCTCGGGTCTGTCCAGCGACATGCGCACGCTGCTCGCATCACCTCAAGCCGGTGCGCGTTTGGCGATCGACTACTTTGTCGAGCACGCACTTCGCGAACTGGCGGCATTGGCCGCGGCGATGCGCGGCATCGACCGCCTGGTGTTCACCGGCGGCATTGGTGAAAACGCGGTGTCGCTGCGCTCGCGTATCGTCTCGGGTGCCGCCTGGCTGGGCCTGAGACTCGACCACGAAGCCAATCAACAGGGCCGGGGACGCATCAGCAGCAGAGACAGCACCGTGGACGTGCAGGTGTTGCTCACGAATGAAGAGTCGGTGATCGCCCGCCACACCACACAAAGGATTTCCGCGTCATGTTGAACTGGTCTTACGGCAAGCCGATCCACAACCCGATCGCATCGCCCAAACCCGGCGCCGTCACCGAAATCAAGACCACCACCTGCTACATGTGCGCCTGCCGCTGTGGCATCCGCGTGCACTTGCGCGACGGCGAACTGCGCTACATCGACGGCAACCCGAACCACCCGCTGAACCAGGGTGTGATCTGCGCCAAGGGTGCGGCGGGAATCATGAAACAGGTCTCGCCCGCTCGCCTGACGCAGCCGCTATTGCGCCGGGCCGGCAGCGAACGTGGTGCCGGCGATTTCGAGCCGATCTCGTGGGAGCGTGCTTTCGAGATGCTCACCAGCCGCTTGCAAAAGATCCGCTCGACCGACCCGAAACAGTTTGCACTGTTCACCGGGCGCGACCAGATGCAGGCGCTGACAGGCCTCTTCGCGCGTCAGTTCGGCACCCCCAACTACGCCGCGCATGGCGGTTTCTGTTCGGTGAATATGGCCGCCGGCATGATCTACACGATCGGCGGTTCGTTCTGGGAATTTGGCGGCCCCGACCTCGACCGCGCCAAGCTCTTCGTGATGATCGGCACCGCCGAAGACCATCACAGCAATCCGATGAAGATTGCGATCGCCAAGTTCAAGCGCGCCGGCGGGCGTTTCATTTCGATCAACCCGGTGCGCAGCGGCTACTCGGCGATCGCCGACGAATGGATCCCGATCAAACCCGGCACCGACGGCGCGCTGTTCATGGCGCTGTTGCATGAGCTGATCCAACACGACCTGATCGACCGACCATTCCTGAAGCGTTTCACGAATGCGCCACAACTCGTGGTGCTCGACGACGGCGCGCGCGAAGGCCTGTTTGCCTTTGATCCCGACCGGGGCCCACCCGGCGATGGCCGCGAGCCGCACAACAAACTGGTCTGGGATCTGCCCTCAGGCAGCCTCAAGGCGGCCTACCCCGAAGGCATTGCCGACGGTTGCGACCCCGCGCTCGAAGGCCACTACTCGCTGGCCGACGGCACGCGGGTCGCGCCATCGTTCCAGCTGCTGCGCGATCGGGTGGCTAACTGCACACCCGAGTGGGCGGCGGCGATCACCGGCATTCCAGCTGCGCGAATCAAAAAACTTGCCCGCGAACTCGGCGAGACCGCACTGCACAAAGCTTTCGAGCTGCCGATCCCGTGGACCGACGCCTGGGGCAAACAGCACCCGACGACCCAGGCGCGGCCGGTCGCCTTCCACGCGATGCGCGGCCTGGCGGCACACAGCAACGGCTTCCAGACGGTGCGCGCGCTGGCGGTGCTGATGAGCCTGCTCGGCACCATCGACGCGCCGGGCGGCTTCCGCCACAAGGCGCCCTACCCTCGCCATATCGTGCCCAACTACCGGGCCTTCAACGACCCCGGGCTGATCAAGCCGAATACGCCGTTGAATACCGCGCCGCTGGGCTTCCCGGCCAGTCCCGAAGAGTTGGCGGTGTACCCCGACGGTTCACCGATCCGCATCGACCACGCATTCTCGTGGGAGCATCCCCTGTCGGCCCATGGCCTGATGCACAACGTCATCAGCAACGCCAGCAAGGGCGACCCGTATCGCATCGACACGCTGCTCATCTTCATGGCCAATATGGCCTGGAACAGCAGCATGAATACGATGGCCGTGCGCGCGATGCTGAACCAAAAACATGCTGACGGCGAATACCAGATTCCGTTCCTCGTTGTCTGCGATGCTTTCCAGAGCGAGACCGTCGCTTTTGCCGACCTGGTGCTGCCCGACACGACCTACCTCGAGCGCCACGATGTGATGAGCATGCTCGACCGCCCGATCAGCGAGTTCGACGGCCCGGTCGATTCGGTGCGCGTGCCGGTGTTGCCGATTACCGGCCAGTGCAAGCCGTTCCAGGAAGTGCTGATCGAACTCGCATCGCGTCTCAAATTCCCGGCCTTCACCACGGCCGAGGGCGCACGCAAATTC
>JANOKR010000169.1:0-4439 GCA_031419315.1 Betaproteobacteria bacterium | reverse complement strand
GGAACGGCGGCTGGATCCGCAAACCCAACGGCAGCATTGAGCCGCGGCAAGGCGGCAAGTGGAAGCTGTTGATGCGCATCTTCGCCAACCCCAACCTGCCGCAGATCGACGACTACTACGAACCCTTCACCTTCGACTACGACCACCTGCAGTCGGCGCCCGAGATGCAGCACGCACCCACGGCGAGGCCGCGGTCGCTGATCACCGGCAAGCGGATGGAGAAGATCGTCTGGGGCCCGAACTGGGAAGAGATCCTGGGCGGCGAGTTCGCCAAGCGCAGCAAGGACAAGAACTTTGACGACATCCAGAAGGAGATCTACGGCCAGTTCGAAAACACTTTCATGATGTACCTGCCCAGGCTGTGCGAACACTGCCTGAACCCGGCGTGTGTCGCTTCGTGCCCGTCGGGCAGCATCTACAAACGCGAAGAAGACGGCATCGTGCTGATCGACCAGGACAAGTGCCGCGGCTGGCGCATGTGTGTCAGCGGTTGTCCCTACAAGAAGATTTACTACAACTGGAAGAGTGGCAAGGCCGAGAAGTGCATCTTCTGCTACCCGCGCATCGAAGCCGGCCAGCCCACGGTGTGCAGCGAAACCTGCGTCGGCCGCATCCGCTATCTGGGTGTATTGCTCTATGACGCCGACCGCATCCAGCAAGCCGCCAGCGTCGAGCACGACAGGGACCTGTACCAGGCCCAGCTCGACATCTTTCTCGACCCGCACGACCCCGCCGTCATCGCCCAAGCGGCCATCGACGGCATCCCCGACAACTGGATGGACGCGGCGCGCAACAGCCCGGTCTACAAGATGGCGGTGGAGTGGAAAGTGGCGCTGCCCTTGCACCCCGAGTACCGCACGCTGCCGATGGTCTGGTACGTGCCGCCGCTGTCGCCGATCACGGCTGTGGCCAACGCCGGGCAGATGGGCACCAACGGCGAGATCCCGGACGTCAACCAGTTGCGCATCCCCGTCAAGTACCTGGCCAACCTGCTGACGGCGGGCGACACCGCGCCCGTGGTGCGCTCGCTCGAACGTCTGCTCGCCATGCGCGCCTACCAGCGTGCAAAACATGTCGACGGCGTGGCCAACCATGCGGCCATCGACCAGGTGGGCATCAGCGTGGCGCAGGTCGAGGACATGTACCAGGTGATGGCCATCGCCAACTACGAAGACCGCTTTGTCATCCCGACCACGCACCGCGAGTACGCCGAGAACGCCTTCAACGTGCGCGGTGGCTGCGGCTTCAGCTTTGGCAACGGCTGCTCCGAGGGCAGCACTGAAACCAGCCTCTTCGGCAGCGAGAAGAAACGCACCATTCCCATCAAGGCAGGAGTTTGAGATGAGACCGATCAGCAAGACCCTTCGGGTGCTGGCACACCTGCTCAGCTACCCCGACACCGAACTGCGCGCGCACCTGCCCGAATTACAGGCTGCGCTGCATGACGAGCAGGCGCTCAGCCTTTCGCGGCTGGCAGAAATCGACGCGCTGATCAGCCGGCTCGCCAACCGCCAGGGGCTGGACGTCGAAGCCGATCACGTCGAACTCTTCGACCGCGGCCGCGGCACCGCACTGCACCTGTTCGAGCATGTTCACGGCGACAGCCGCGATCGTGGCCCGGCGATGGTCGACCTGTGCAAGACCTACGAAGCCGCCGGCCTGTTCATGGCGGCCGGCGAGCTGCCCGACCACCTGACCGTGGTGCTGCAGTACGCCTCGACGCAGCCGCCAGCGCAGGCCAAAGCGTTCCTGGGCGAGATCTCGCACATCCTGCAAGTGATCTTCAGCGCGCTGCTGCGGCGCGAAGCCGCGCACGCCTGCGTGCTGGCCGCGCTGCTCGACTTGGGCGGTGAAAAAGCACAAGCGGTGGCGGTGCCGCCTGAACCCGCGCTCGACGAAAGCTGGGCCGAGCCGATGGCCTTCGACGGCTGCTCGACCAAAGGCCAGGCCCGGCCCGGGCAGCCGCAGCCGATTCAGATCGTCAGGAACCCGGCGCTGGCGAGCGCGCATGCGTCGGCGCCGGCCCGAACGATTGCCACCCCATCGCAAGGAGCTTGCACATGAACGCGCTGCACAACTTCCTGTTCAATGTCTACCCGTACATCTGCCTGGCAGTGTTTTTCATGGGCAGCCTGGCCCGCTATGACCGCGACCAGTACACCTGGAAGAGCGACAGCTCGCAGCTGCTGCGTGCCGGGCAGTTGCGCTGGGGCAGCAACCTGTTCCACGCCGGCATCCTGTTCTTGTTTTTCGGGCATCTGTTCGGCCAGTTGACGCCGCACTGGCTGTACGAGACCTTCGTCACCGCGTCGCAAAAACAACTGCTGGCCGTGGTCGCCGGTGGCGTCGCCGGTTTGATCTGCTTTGTTGGCCTGACGTTGCTGCTGCACCGGCGTTTGTTCGACCCCCGCATCCGCCTGACCAGCCACCGCACCGACATCGCGATCCTGGTCATTCTGTGGCTGCAGCTGGTCATCGGGCTGAGCACCTTGCCCGCGTCGCTGCAGCATGTATCTGACCCACAAACGATGCTGCGGCTGGCCGAATACCTGCAGGGCATCGCCACCTTTCAGCCCAACGCCGCGCTGGTGGCCGGTGTCGAATGGCACTTCCAGGTGCACATGCTGCTGGGCATGACGATCTTCCTGCTGTTCCCGTTCAGCCGCCTGGTGCATGTCTGGAGCGGCTTCGGCACGCTGGCTTACGTTTTCCGCCCCTACCAGGTGGTGCGCTCGCGCCGGCTCAATCTGCCGGCCGAGCAGAACCAGGCCCGCCGGGTCGGCTGACAACCTTGAGGACTTCGCCATGAACGTGCACCACGTGTCCCTGTCACTTGCCCGGCCGCAGATCAACGGCGTGCTGCTGGCCGACGCGACCGAATTGCTGTCGGTTGAAGAACTGCGCCAACGCGCCTGCGCGGAACTGTTGCGCCAGGCTGCGATGCGTGCCGGTCTGTTGCCCAGCGACGATCCGCACCCCACTGGCGGCGCGATGAGCGAAGCCGCAAGCGCCGCCATCGAGTTGCTGCTTGACCGCGAGTTGACACTGCCGACGCCATCCGAAGACGCTTGTCGACGCCACCATGCGGCCCAGCGCGGGTGTTATGCCGTCGGCGAACGGGTGCAGGTGCGCCACGTGCTGTTTGCGGTCACCCCCGGGGTCGACGTCAACTTGTTGCGCCAGCGCGCCGAGGCTTGCCTGCTGGATGTGCGTGGCGCAGTGCGTGGCGCAAACCGCGACGGCCAGGCTGCAGGCGGCGAAGACCGCTTTGCGGCTGCCGCGGCCGCGATCTCGAACTGCCCCAGCGGCGCCGAAGGCGGCGCCCTGGGCTGGTTGACCACCCATGACTGCGCGCCCGAGTTTGGTCGCGAAATCTTCGGCAAGCCCGAGGTCGGCGTG
The DNA here is from genome assembly GCA_031419315.1 of Betaproteobacteria bacterium. Taxonomy (GTDB): domain Bacteria; phylum Pseudomonadota; class Gammaproteobacteria; order Burkholderiales; family Burkholderiaceae_C; genus Rubrivivax. Next base: position 1,040 of record JANOKR010000169.1, on the reverse strand, counting down.
CTGCCGCGCCTGGTGCACAGCCGCTTCGGCCTGCATGTAGTCGAAGTGCTGGCGCGCGAGCCCGGTGTGGAGCCCGGCTACGAGGCCGTGAAGTCGGCAGTGGCACAAGCGCTGCGCCAGCAGACCTTCACGACCGCGCTGCGCCAGTACCTGCAACTGCTGGCCGGGCAGGCTCAGGTTGAAGGTGTCGACCTGGACGCCGCGGCCACACCCCTGGTGCAATAGCAATAGCGATAGCGATAGCGCAAGCGCAGTTGTAGAGGACAGCGCCGTGCCCGACGAATTGCTGGAGCGCCTACAGCGTTTTCACACCGACGCCTTCCCGCAGCACCGATCGCACTTCCGGCTGCTGGTCGACGACGGCCAGCACCCGATGACGCTGTTCATCGGCTGCAGTGACTCACGGCTGGTGCCCTACCTGCTCACCGGCGCGGGCCCGGGCGAGTTGTTCCTGGTGCGCAACGTCGGCGCCTTCGTGCCGCCGCATGACCAGAGCCAGGGCTTCCACGGCACCGCCGCAGCGATCGAGTTTGCAGTGCTCAACCTACAGGTCAAGCGCATCGTGGTCTGCGGCCACAGCCACTGCGGTGCCATCCGCGCGCTGTATGAAGAGGTGCCGGCCGAAGCCAAGAACCTTGCCCAGTGGCTCGAACTGGGGCGCGACGCGGCGCTGCCGGTCGCCGAGCCGGGGCCGGATGTGTTGCGCCGCACCGAGCAACGCGCGGTCGTGCTGCAGCTGGAACGACTGATGGACTACCCCATGGTGCGCAGCCGAGTCGAGGCCGGCACGCTGGCCCTGCATGGCTGGCACTATGTGATCGAAGACGGTGAGGTCCATGTCTTCGACCTCAAGCGCGGCGGCTTTGTGCCCGCCGCGTTGGCCGATAGCGCCGGCACCGGGCCTTACGCGCCGCATGTCGAGCAAGCGGTCGCTGACGAAGACTCGACCCGACTCTGAGCTCCTCACCTGACCAGGTTGCGGTCGGCCGCCGACCGGCGGGTCACCCCAGTTGCACCGCCTGGCCGTCGCGGTCGAAGGG
>JANOKR010000168.1:0-6301 GCA_031419315.1 Betaproteobacteria bacterium | reverse complement strand
CGCGACGATCGAAGGCCGCGAGCTGCACTACATGCATTGGGGCGCGTCCGATGCACCGGTGCTCATCGCCTGGCATGGCCTGGCGCGCACCGGGCGCGATATGGACGATATCGCGGCCCACCTGAGCCCGCGCTGGCGCGTGATCTGCCCGGACACGATCGGCCGCGGTTTGAGCCAATGGAGCCCGGTGCCGGCCGCGGAGTACTGCCTCGATTTCTACGTGCGCCTGGCGGCCGGGCTGCTCGACCATCTCGGCATCCAGCGCTGCCAATGGCTGGGTACTTCGATGGGCGGTGCAATCGGCCTACTCGGCGCTGCGACGACGCTGCGCGGCCGCATCACGCGCCTGGTGCTCAACGACAGCGGGCCGAGTGTCAGCGCCGCGGCGATCGAGCGCATCCGCAGCTATGCCGGCAACCCGGCGGCGTTTGCCACGGTGACCGAACTCGAATGTTATTTCCGCAGCGTCTACCAACCCTATGGCTGGTTGAGCGACGCCCAGTGGCGGCGCCTGGCCGAGACCTCGACGCGGCGCCTGCCCGACGGCCGCGTCACGCCACACTACGACCCGGCGATGGTGCAGCAGTTCATCCACCACCCGATCGACTACGAACGCTGGCCCGAGTGGGACCAATTGGACATCCCGGTGCTGGCTTTGCGTGGTGAAAATTCCGACCTGCTGCTGCGCGAGACCGCTGAAGGCATGCGCAACCGCGGCCCGCGCGCGGTGGTGGTCGAGATCCCCCGCTGCGGCCATGCCCCGGCTTTGAATACGCCGGCGCAGTTTGCGATCGTCGAGCGTTTCATTTCGGCTTGAGACCGAGCCTGTGAAAACGGTCCCCGCGAAACTTCAGGATTCACCCCGCAACCCCCAAGGAGACGACCGTGATGAACCGATGGACCTTGCAATTTTGCGTCGCGACCGCGACTGCTGTCGCTTTGAGTTTCAGTGCCACCGCTGCGCTGGCCGCCGGCACGGTGGGCAACAGCTTCCCGGCCGGCTTCCCGGTCATCGAAGACACCTCCACCGGGCAGCCGGTGATCGGCTTTGGCGCGGCCGGGCCGGTGCAGCGCACGCCGGTGATCTTCTTGCATGGCAACAACGACACGCCGTTCCCGACCGCTTGCAACCCTTACGGCCGCATGCAGGCGATGGCCCAGCATCTGGCCGACAACGGCTACGCCACCAGCGAGCTCTGGGGTCTGGGTTACCAGGGCGATCAATGTGATCTCGGCCCCGACCAGACGCGGCGCTCGCGCATCGCGCACACCAATGCCGCCAACGTGCCCGACCTGCGGCGCTTCGTGCGCGCCGTGCTGGCCTACACCGGCGCCAAGGAGGTCGACATCGTCGCCCACAGCCTGGGCGTGACGGTTGCGCGTGAATGGATCCGGCAAGACCGCGCGCAGCGCCAGGTGTGCCGCTTCGTCGCCATCGACGGCCCCAACGGCGGCATCATCAATTGCTCGCCGAATGCGGCCAACTACTGGCAGGCGCCGGCCGCCGGCGGCTTCACGCCGAGCAGCGAGGTCTGCCAGGAACTCGGCTCGCCGAACACGCCGTTCCTCAAACTGCTCAACCGCAGCGATGACACGCCGGGGCCGACGCGGTATCTCGTGATCCGCAACGCCGATGCGAGTTTTGTCTACTTCCCGCTGCAGGACGGTGTCATCGCGCCGGTGCCGGCCGAAGACTCGTTTGGTCAGGCGACCGATTTTTCACGCAGTGCCAGCCTGCGTGGCGCGCGCCAGATCGATCTGGTCGGGCAGGGTGCCTTCGATCCGTTCCTGAAAACCGGGCATCTGGGGATCCTGAATTCACCGCAGACGAAGCAGGCGACGCTGGAGTACTTGCTCACGCGCCGGCACGATCATTGACCGGTGCGCGGGCCGACGCTGCGCTCACCGCGATATCGGCGCTGCCGACGGTGCTGACGATGACGATGACGCAGGCGGCCAGAAGCAGCACTTCGTCCAGGCCAGGCTCAGGGCCTCGTTGAGCAGCGACTTGGTGCCCTCGCTGGACGCCCACCAGCGCGCCGCGTCGTACTCGGCCGGCTGCGTCGAACGCACGCCCACCGTGACGCCCGGGCCCCAGGCCATGCGCTGTAGCAGCAGCGAGCGGCGGGCATGCACGCCGGGGCTGTAGACGTCGACGCTGCTGACCTCGAGACCCTCGCGCCGGGCCCAGTTGCGCACGGCTAACGCGCTGGTGTAGGTGCGCTCGGTGTGTGCCGTGATCGCAGGCACGGCGCGGGTCGGCAGGCCGCCGCGGCGCAGCAAGTCGGCGGCACGTTCGGCGTGGCTCGGGAATGAACCCCACGACGCGATCGGCCCGCCGATGGTCACGACCTGGGCGTAGCGGCCGGCCGGCACCGCGGCCAGCACCTGGCGCAGATCGTCCTCGCCCATCCAGCCTTCGACGACGAGCAGCGCCGTCGGTGCACCGCTGGCGTCCTGCGCCGGCGCCGTCAGCGCAAAAAACGGATTCGCCTGGCGCGCCGCGAAGCTCAAGCCGGCGAGCGTCGCGACGAGCAGCAGCGTCCAGCCCCACCACGTGGGCCACCAGACATTGCGGCGCCGGATCAGGTTCATCGCAGACAGGCCTCGGGTACACACACGGCTGCCGATCATGCCCGTGTTGGTGATGCCAGAATCGGGTCATGAGCAGCGCCCTGCGCGGGACCCTGGCGCGAAACCTCGCCCTCACCCTCGTCTGGCTGCTGTTGTCTGCCTGCGGTGCGCTGCTGCTCGCGCGCAGCGAACTTGCCGCGCGACGCAGCGACTTCGAAACCGATGCCCGCATCGTGCACCGCCTGCTCAGCCAGCGTGCGGTGCAGCACGACGCGATCCTGGCGACGCTGGCCTTGCTGCAACCCGGCGCGCGCGGCGGCGTCGACGCGCCCGAGCAGCGCCTGCCGTCGATCTACCCGCAGATCCTTCAGGTCTATCGGCGCGACGCTGCCGGCGGCTGGCCCGCGGTCAACGCGGCGGCGCTCGACGCCGGTGAGTTGGCATCGCGCGCCACCGGCCGGGCCGCGCTGGCGGCGGTCGACCTCGCCGCTGGCCACTACCTGCTGGTGGCGGCATCGCAGTCGGCGAGTTTTGCACTCCACATCGATCTGCGTGCACTCGTGCCGCAGGCCGAGTGGCCGATCGCCGCCGACTCGCCGGTGCGGGTGCAGCTCGAATCCGGTGGCCGCAGCTTCGTGCTGCACGCCGGCGACGAGGCGGACAGCCGCCCCTGGCGCCTGGACTTCCGCAAACCGCTGGCGGCGGCGAGCCAGCCCTTTGATGTCGTCGCCAGCGTCGCCGTCGGATGGGCCGCGCTGCCCTGGCTGGCGATCGCCGGCTGGGCGGCATTTACCGGCCTCGTGATATTCGGCTGGCAGGCCTGGTCGGCGCAGCGCAGCGGGCGTCGGCGTGCGCAGGAGTTGCTGCGCCTGGGCCAGGTCGGGCGGCTGAATGCGCTCGGCGAATTGGCCGCGGGCATGGCCCACGAGCTGAACCAGCCCTTGACCGCGGTGCTGGCCAGCACCCAGGCCGCGGAGCGCATGCTCACCGACCAGCCGCCGGATATCGGCACCGCCCAGGCGGCGATGCGGCAGGCGGCGCAGCAGGCGCGCCGCGCCGCCGATGTCGTCGGCCGGCTGCGGCGCCTGGTCGAACGCCCGCGGCCGGGCGCCGCATTGCAGCCCCTGGCGCTGGGCGCCACCCTGCACCGCGTGCTCGATTTGCTCGCGCCCGATTGCCGGCGCCTGGAGCTAACGCCACAAATCCGCGGCGAAGTGGTCTCGGTCCAGGCCGACGCGGTGGCGCTGGAGCAGATCGTGCACAACCTGCTGACGAATGCGCTGCAGGCACTCGAGCAGGTGCCGCCGGCGCAGCGCCGGCTCGAGATCGCGGTGCGGCGCGAAGATGAGCGCGGCGTGCTCGTTGTCCGCGACAGCGGCCCGGGCATCGCCGCCGACATGCTGCCGCGTGTCTTCGAGCCCTTTTGCAGCACCCGCAGCGGCGGTCTCGGGCTCGGGCTGAGCCTGAGCGAGACACTCGCCGCCGGCATGGGCGGGGCGCTGAGCGCACGCCAGGCCGATTCGCGGGGGGCCGAGTTCCGGCTTGAGCTGCCGCTGGCACAGGCGCCGACGCCGTGACCGAAGCCGCAACCTCGCCGCTGATCCAGCTCATCGACGACGATGCCGCGGTGCGCGAGGCGCTGGCTTTGCTGATCGGCACCGTTGGCCTGCGGGTACAGACCTGGGCCGACGCGCAGGCCTTTGTCGCCGGCTTCGACCGCCAGGCGATCGGCGCCATCGTGCTCGATGTGCGCATGCCCGGCATCAGCGGGCTGACGCTGCTCGACCAACTCGTCGCGCAGGGGGTGGACCAGCCGGTGATCATGCTGACCGGACATGGCACGGTCGATCTCTGCCGGCGTGCCTTCAAATCCGGTGCGGCCGAATTCCTGGAAAAGCCGGTCGACGACGAAAGGCTGCTCGAAGCCCTGCAGAACGCGGTTCGCAGCCATGTCAACTCGCGCTTGCGTGGCCGTGCCGACCGCGCGACGCGGGCGCGCTTCGCCAGCTTGAGCGCACGCGAACACGAGGTGCTCGGGCTCATCGTCGCCGGCCTGACGAACAAGGAGATCGGACGCGCGCTGGCCCTCAGCCCGCGCACCGTGGAAAGTCATCGTGCGCGCCTGTTCAACAAGCTCGAGGCGCCCTCGCTGGCGCAGTTGATCCGCCAATATGCCGACCTTGCCGAGGGCATTGCGTAGTTCTACGCAATGCCGCAAGTAGGCGCCCGAGTGGCGCTGCGGGGCGCGGTTTTCTAAAGTGCAGCAGCGGTCGGGAAGCGGCCGCTTCAATCAACTGGAGAACCCCATGAAACGCCTGACCCAAGTCGCGGCCCTGATGCTCGCCGTGGCGGCACCGCTGGTGCACGCACAGTCGGTACGCAGCGAGCGGAATATGTCGCTCGAACTCGCCAACCAGATCGCCGCGGTCAGCGTTGCCGCCTGCCTGGCCAACGGCCATGCCGTGACGGCAACTGTCGTCGACCGCGCCGGCAGCGTGCGTGCGGTGCAGCGTGCCGACAACGCTGGCCCGCACACCCTGGGCGCGAGCGAGCAAAAGGCCTTCACCTCGGCGTCGGCGCGCAACAACACGCTGGCCATGATGGAAGGCGCGCAGAAGAACCCCGCCGCCGCGAACCTGGTGCACATCCCCGGTTTCTTGCTGCTCGGCGGTGGCGTGCCGGTGCGGGTGGGCAATGAGGTCATCGGCGCGGTCGGCGTCGGCGGCGCGCCCGGCGGCCATCTCGACGAACAATGCGCGGTTGCCGCGATCGAGAAGGTGAAGGACCAGCTGAAATGACAACAGCGCTGGCGATCGCGCGCTTGATTCGCGTCCGCGCGACGATGCTCGGGCGGCTTGCCTCGCTGGTAGTGGTCGCGGCAGTTGCGCCGCCGCCGGCTGCGGCGCAGGTCGGGCCGACAGCCGCTGAGGTGGCGCGTTATGCCGGCCTGCACGCGGCCGCGCAGCGCGGCGACGTCGGCGCGATCGAAGCCGCTGCCGCCCGCGCCGCGGGCACCGCTACCGGCTCGCGGGCGATGCTCGAAGCGCGCGATGGCAACGGCCGCACGCCGTTGCATGTGGCCACCTTTGCGCGCCAGCGCGCCGCGCTGCTGGCGCTGCTCAAGGCCGGGGCGAACAGCGCGGCGCTGGACAGCGATCGCTACGACGCGGTGACCATCGCCGCGGTCGCGAATGACGAAGAGACCCTGCGCCTACTGCTCGCCAACGGCGCGAGCGCCAAGCTCACCACGAGTCGCTACGAGGGCACGGCGCTGATCGCCGCGGCGCACCTCGGCCACGACGGCGTCGTGCGCCAGTTGATCGCCGCTGGGGCACCGCTGGATCATGTCAACAACCTGCACTGGACGGCGCTCATCGAAGCCGTGGTGCTCGGCGACGGCGGGCCGCGCCACCAGGCCTGCGTGCGCGCGCTGCTGTTGGCCAAGGCGAACACCCAGCTTACCGACCGCGAAGGGCGCACGCCGCTGCAGCTGGCGCGCGCGCGGGGCTATCGCGAGATCGAAAGCCTGCTCGTCAACGCCGGCGCACGCTGAAATGACTCTCGCGCGCCGGTGCCGATGACGCGAGCCGGCTCTCAAGCGAATGTGGCTTTGCCACTTCGCTTGATCCCCGCGGGGGGCCGAACCCGCACCGAGCGAGCGCCCGCGCGCTCGCGAGTGGCTGGTGAGGGCCATCCGGCATGCTTGCCGGATGGCGGCCGGCCTCGG
>JANOKR010000167.1:0-5490 GCA_031419315.1 Betaproteobacteria bacterium | reverse complement strand
GCGGCTGCTGGCCGATCCGCCACGTGCCTTCATCGGCGTCGACGCGCCGGATTTCAACCTCGGCCTCGAAGCCCGGCTGCGCGAGCGCGGCATCAAGACGATCCACTTCGTCTGCCCGTCGATCTGGGCCTGGCGCGGCGGCCGCGCCAAGCGCATCGCCGCCAGCGCTGACCAGGTGCTGTGCCTGTTTCCTTTCGAGCCCGACTTGCTGCGCCCGCATGGCGTGCGCGCGACCTACGTCGGCCACCCGCTGGCCGATGCGATCCCGATCGAGCCGCCACGTGCCGCTGCGCGCGCCGCGCTGGGTCTGGCCGAAGGCGCACCGGTGGTCGCCTTGCTGCCGGGCAGCCGGCGCTCTGAGATCGAGTACATCGCGCCGACCTTGATGCGGGCCGCGGGCTTGCTGGCGCAGCGGCACGCCGGGATGAAATTTCTGCTTCCGGTGGCGCCGGGCCTGCGCGCCATGATCGAAGCGATTGCGGCGCGTGACGCACCGCCTGCGCTGCAACTTGTTGACGGCCGCTCGCACGAGGTGCTTGCCGCCTGCGACCTGACGCTCATCGCCAGCGGCACCGCGACGCTCGAAGCGGCGTTGTTCAAGCGGCCGATGGTCATTGCCTACCGCATGCACCCCTTGAGCTGGCAGCTGATGAAGCGCATGGCCTACCAGCCCTGGGTCGGGCTGCCGAATATCCTGTGCCGCGAGTTTGTGGTGCCCGAGTTGATCCAGTCGGCCTGCACGCCAGCGGCGTTGGCGAATGCCGCCGACCAACTGCTGCAAGATCAGGCCGGCGCTGGCCGCTTGCGGCAGCGTTTTACCGAACTCCATCAACTTTTGCAGCGCGATACCGCGCGCTGTGCCACCGATGCCATCGCGCAAGAAATTGTTTTCGCTTGAGCAGCTCGGCCCCGATTGGCTGCGGCCGGGGCTGATGGCCGGTGTCGACGAGGCCGGCCGCGGCCCGCTGGCCGGGCCGGTGGTGGCCGCGGCGGTGATCCTCAACGACTTGCAACCGATCAGCGGCCTGGCCGACTCCAAACTGCTGTCGCCGCGCAAACGCGAGCGCCTGAGCGAAGAGATTCGCGCCAAGGCACTGTGTTGCAGCATCGGCCTGGCCACGGTCGAAGAGATCGACCGGCTGAATATCCTGCATGCCACGATGCTGGCGATGCGCCGCGCGGTCGAGGGCCTGCGTCTGCTGCCGGCGCGGGTGCTCGTCGACGGCAATCGCCTGCCGGTGCTGCCGATGCTGGCCGCTGCGGTGGTCGGTGGCGACGCCAAGGTGCAGGCGATCAGCGCAGCGTCGATCATTGCCAAGGTCCACCGCGACGCGCTCTGTCTGGTCTTGCATGCAGCGCATCCGGCCTACGGTTTTGACGCCCACAAGGGCTACCCGACGGCCGATCACCTTGATGCGCTCAAGCGCCACGGGCCTTGCGCTGCGCACCGCCAGAGTTTTGCGCCGGTGCGTGCTTCGCGTCGAAGCGCCGCAGACGCCGGCGGTGTCGGCGTCGCCAGCGAATGAGCCCGCTGGTGCTTCATTGAACCCGCGCCAGATCAGCTCGCGCGACAACCCGCTGCTGCTGCGTTTGCGCAAGCTCGCGCGCGACCCGCAGGCGTACCGCAAACTGGGCCAGGTCTGGCTCGAAGGTGAACATCTTTGCAGCGCGCTGGTTGCGCGCGGCGGGCGCGCGGTGGTGGCGGTGATCGCCGAATCGGCATGGTCGAAGGCAGCCGACGAAGGTGCGGCTGAAGCCGACGGCATCATGGCGCTGATCGCCAGGGCCGACGACGTCGTGATCGTGGCCGACAAACTGTTTGCCGACTTCAGCCCGCTGCCGTCACCGGCGGGCATCGGCTTCGTGCTCGATCTGCCGGCACCGACGCCGATCGACGCCCATGCGCCGACGCTGATCTTGGATCGCTTGCAGGATGCCGGCAATGTCGGCAGCATCCTGCGCAGCGCGGCCGCGCTCGGGGTGCGCCAAGTGCTGGCGTTGCAGGGCACCGCCGGGCTGTGGTCACCCAAGGTGCTGCGCGCCGGCATGGGCGCGCAGTTCGGGTTGCGGCTCGTCGAAGGCTTGGGGCTCGACGACCTGGACGCTCTGGTGGTGCCGCTGGTGGCCACCAGTTCGCACGCGTCGCAGGCGCTCCCGCAAGCCCGGTTGCCGAATCCCTGCGCCTGGGTCCTTGGCCACGAAGGGCAGGGCGTTGCGCCGGCGCTGCTGGCACGCTGCGCGTTGACGGTGCGCATCCCGCAGCCGGGTGGTGAAGAGTCCTTGAACGTCGCCGCGGCCGCCGCGATCTGCCTTTACGAATCGGCGCGGCGGGGTGCCTGAGCGGATTCAGTACACGAGCCTGTCGGGCCGGATATCGCGCAGGATCGTGGTCGCGATTTCTTCGATCGACTTGTGGGTCGACGACAGCCAGCCGATGCCTTCGCGGCGCATCATCGATTCGGCCGCGCTGACTTCGAAACGGCAGTTCGACAACGACGAATATTTGCTGTCCGGCCGCCGCTCGTTGCGGATCTGGGCCAGCCGGTTGGGGTCGATCGTGAGGCCAAAACATTTGGCCTTGTGGGGCGCCAGCGGCGTCGGCAGCCGGTTGCGGTCGAAGTCCTCGGGGATCAGCGGATAGTTCGCGGCCTTGATGCCATGTTGCATCGCCAGGTACAGGCTGGTCGGGGTTTTGCCGCTGCGGCTGACACCGACCAGGATCACATCCGCGGTATCCAGGTTGCGCGACGACTGGCCGTCGTCATGGGCCAGCGAAAAATTGATCGCTTCGATGCGGTCGTGGTACTCCTCGCTTTTGGCGGCGTCTGAAAAGCGGCCGACGCGGTGGTTCGAGGTGACACCAAATTCGATCTCGAGCGGCTCGACAAAAGTGCGGAACATGTCGAGCACCAGGCCCTTGCACAGCGGCGACGCGATGACATCGCGCACTTCGGTGTTGACCAGCGTGATGAAGACGATCGGGCGTTTGCCTTCGTTGGCAGCGGCCTCGTCAATCTCGGCGAGCACGACATGGGCCTTGTCGACGGTGTCGATGAAGGGCCGGCGCACATGTCGCGGCCGCGCCGCAAACTGAGCCAGGATCGAGTTGCCAAAGGTCTCGGCGGTGATGCCTGTTCCGTCCGAGACAAAGAACACGGTTCGATTGGGCATGCACGCCTCTGCTGCGGTGGGGTCGCGCGGATCATAAGGAAGAACTCCCTACAATCGTCGCAACGAGCAGTCCACCGACCCGCACACCGACGCGCACTTCGAACCTCGCTGCCCACCGCTGTTCTCGATGACCCCGCCCCGCCGTCTGCAAGCTGAAACAGCACCGCCCATGACGGGGCCGGCCGACGACATGCCGCGCGCGATGAAAGCCCAGATTTTTCATCACGGAGCTTTCCCATGTCTACACCGCAGTCACTGGCGACCGCCCTGGTCGTACCGTTTGAACAGTTGAGGATGACCGACGTCGAGTCGGTCGGCGGCAAGAACGCCTCCCTCGGCGAAATGATCAGCCAGCTCGCCGCCTCCGGCGTGCGCGTGCCCGGCGGGTTCGCAACCACGGCCAACGCCTTTCGCCAGTTTGTGCAGCATGGCAGCCTGGCCGCACGCATCGCCGACAAGCTGGCGACGCTGGATGTCGACGACGTTCGTGCGCTGGCCGCGGCGGGTGAGCAGATTCGAAGCTGGGTCGTGCAGACGCCATTTCCGGCGGACCTTGAAGCCGCGATCCGCGCCGAGTTTTTGCGCTTGTCGGATGGCACACCGGGGGCATCGTTTGCCGTCCGCTCGTCGGCCACCGCCGAAGACCTGCCCGACGCGTCGTTTGCCGGCCAGCAGGAGACATTTCTCAACGTCGCCGGCATCGACGACGTGCTGCACCGGATGAAGGAGGTTTTTGCGTCGCTGTACAACGACCGCGCGATCAGCTACCGCGTGCACAAGGGTTTTGCGCATGGCGAGATCGCACTGTCGGCAGGGGTGCAGCGCATGGTGCGGTCTGACCTCGGCGCGGCCGGCGTGATGTTCACGATCGACACCGAGAGCGGTTTTTCCGACGTGGTTTTCATCACGTCGAGTTACGGCTTGGGTGAAACGGTGGTGCAGGGCGCCGTCAACCCCGACGAGTTTTATGTCCACAAGCCAGCCCTGCGCGCCGGCAAACTGGCGGTGATCCGCCGCGCGCTGGGCTCCAAGTTGATCAGGATGGAATTTGCCAGCGATGCCGAGCGCGCCGCGAGCGGCCGCCTGGTGCGCACGGTGGACACGCCGACTGAACAGCGCAACCGCTATTCGCTGAACGACGCCGATGTCACCGAACTTGCCGGCTACGCGCTGACCATCGAGCAGCATTACGGCCGCGCGATGGATATCGAATGGGGCAAGGACGGCGTCGATGGCAAGCTCTACATCCTGCAGGCGCGGCCGGAGACAGTCAAGAGCCAGATGCAGGGCAAGGTCGAGCAGCGCTACAAGCTCAAGGGCAGTGGCAACGTGCTCGTCGAGGGGCGCGCGATCGGCCAGAAGATCGGCACCGGGCCGGTGCGTGTGGTGATGTCGTTGAACGATATGGACCGCGTCCAGCCTGGCGACGTGCTGGTCACCGACATGACCGACCCGAACTGGGAGCCGGTGATGAAGCGCGCGAGTGCGATCGTGACCAACCGCGGCGGGCGCACCTGCCACGCCGCGATCATCGCGCGCGAACTCGGCATCCCGGCGGTGGTCGGCTGCGGCGACGCGACCCAGAAGTTGAGCGAAGGCGCACTCGTCACCGTGGTCTGCTCCGAAGGGGATACCGGCTTCATCTACGACGGCCTGCTCGAGACCGAGATCAATGACGTGGTGCGTGGCGAGATGCCGTACTGCCCGATCAAGATCATGATGAATGTCGGCAACCCGCAGCTGGCGTTCGACTTCTGCCAGATGCCGAACTCCGGCGTCGGCCTGGCGCGCCTGGAATTCATCATCAACAACAATATCGGCGTCCACCCGAAGGCGATCCTGGACTACCCGAATGTCGACCCGGAACTGAAGAAGGCGGTCGAGTCGGTGGCCCGCGGGCATGCGTCGCCACGCGCCTTTTATGTCGACAAGCTCGCCGAAGGTGTGGCCACGATCGCCGCTGCGTTCTGGCCGAAGACGGTGATCGTGCGGCTGTCGGACTTCAAGAGCAACGAATACCGCAAGCTCATTGGCGGCGCTCGTTACGAGCCGGACGAAGAAAACCCGATGCTCGGTTTCCGTGGTGCCAGCCGCTACATCAGCGGCGAATTCAGTGACGCTTTTGCGATGGAGTGCGAGGCGCTCAAGCGGGTGCGCCACGACATGGGGCTGAACAATGTTGAAGTCATGGTGCCCTTCGTGCGCACCGTGAAACAAGCCGAGACCGTGGTGCGCATGTTGGCTGAGCGGGGCTTGAAGCGCGGGCAGGATGGCCTGCGACTGATCATGATGTGCGAGGTGCCGAGCAACGCCATCCTG
>JANOKR010000166.1:0-17689 GCA_031419315.1 Betaproteobacteria bacterium | reverse complement strand
GCTCCGCACAGCTTAAAAAGGTCACCCCCCCCATGAGTTTTTTCCGCCGCCCCGACTACAAGTCCGACACCACGCTGTTCATTGAGCAGCTCAAGCAGACCGAACCCAAACTGGTGGGCGAGCAGCGCAAGGGTCTGGCCCTGTAGTGGAACAAGCTGGTAGACCGCGATGCCTGGGCCGGCTACCGCAAGGCCAAAGTGGCGCAAAAGCCCTACGTCTACCAGACCAGCGACAAACAGCTGTAAGCCAGAGTCTTTAAGAAAAATAAGGCTCTAGCCCCCGTCTAATATGGCGAAGGCGCTATTGCTTCGATAGCAAACCTATGGCGCAAGTCACCCCAACTGCAAGCCAGGCCGATACCGACGGCTTGGCCATCCTGCCGACCATGCCCCAGGTGGTGGACCGGGTAGCATTGGCTCGCCTCTATGGCGAACCGCTGTTCAAGTTGCCGCAGGAGTTGTACATCCCGCCCGACGCGCTGGAGGTTTTTCTCGAAGCCTTCGAGGGGCCGCTCGACCTGCTGCTGTACCTGATCCGCAAGCAGAGCTTCAACGTCCTCGACATCCCGATGGCGGACGTCACGCGGCAGTACCTGGACTACATCGAGCAGATCCGCCGCCACAACCTGGAGCTGGCTGCCGAATACCTGCTCATGGCCGCGATGCTGATCGAGATCAAGTCGCGCATGCTGCTGCCGCCCAAGAAGTCGGCCGACGGCGCCGAGGCCGAAGACCCGCGCGCCGAACTCGTGCGCCGGCTGCTCGAGTACGAACGCATGAAACTCGCCGCCGCGCGGCTGGACGCGCTGCCGGTGCTCGGGCGCGACTTCCTGCGCGCGCAGGTCGCTGTCGAGCAGGCCCTGGCGCCGAGCTACCCGGACGTCGAGGCGGCCGATCTGCGCAACGCCTGGCTGGACATCCTGCGCCGCGCCAAGCTGAATCAGCACCACCGCATCACCCGCGAGCAACTGTCGGTGCGCGAGTACATGAGCCTGGTCATCAAACGCTTGCAGGGGCGGCGTTTTGTCGAGTTCCACGATCTTTTTGACACCTCGCGCGGCACCGCGGTGGTGATCGTGACCTTCATCGCGATGCTCGAGTTGAGCCGCGAACATCTTGTCGAACTGACCCAGGCCGAGGCCTTTGCGCCTATCTACGTGCGCCTGGCCTACACCCCGAGTTGAGTGCTGCCGGGCCGGCGCGTGACAGCTTTGTGGCTGGCGATGTAGAATGCTGGAGTCAGTGATCCATCGGACCGTCGTTACGGAGGTCTCTTCTGGTCGTGCCGGCCCCCAAAAGTCGGCATCTCGCGGTTGAATCCATTCCTCGGTGTTCTTGTGCGTGTCTCTGCACTGTATCGGCATGTGCCGAGCAGAAACCTGAGGAAATTTGAGATGACTACCCAGACTGGTATCGTGAAATGGTTCAACGAAGGCAAGGGCTTCGGCTTCATCGCCCCTGACGACGGCGGCAAGGACCTGTTCGCGCATTACAGCGAAATCAAGGGCTCGGGCTTCAAGACCCTGGCCGAAGCGCAACGTGTCGAGTTCGAAGTGACCGCCGGCGCCAAGGGCCCGCAGGCCACCAACATCCGCCCGGTGGCTTGATCGGCTTTTGCACATGGCCAAAGAAGAACTGATCGAAATGCAGGGTGTCGTGAACGAGGTTCTGCCTGATTCACGCTTCCGCGTCACGCTCGACAATGGCCACTCGCTGATTGCCTACTCAGGCGGCAAACTCCGCAAGCACCACATCCGCATCCTTGCGGGTGACAACGTGTCGCTGGAGCTGTCGCCTTACGACCTGAGCAAGGGGCGGATCACTTTCCGCCACCTCGGCCGGCGCCCGAACCCGGCGCCCTGAACGGCCGCTGCCAGTTCGACAGGCCCGACGTGCGTTAGCGCGTCGGGCCTTTTTCATTTCAGTACTGCGCTTTAACGAACACCCAGCTTGAAGCCGATCATCGCCCGCAGCTTGTTCGGCAATACCGGCTTGATGAGCAGATGAAAGTCGTGTTTTTCGGCGTCGTCTTCATGGCCGATGAGCGAGCTGCCAGTGACCAGGATCGCCGGCAGGTTGGCCCCGGGCCAATGGCTGCGAAGCATGCCCAGCGCCTGCAGTCCGGTGGCGCCTTCGGGCAGCCGGTAGTCGACGATAAGCAGGTCTGGCGCCGGTGTTGATGCCGCCGGCTGGGTGCCCAGCCAGGCCTGCAGCGCGGGCAGCGAGTCGAAGGCATCGACCGCCGCGCCCCAGGCCATGAGCAAGACGGCCAGACCTTCGCGCACGGCGGGTTCGTCTTCGACAACGACGATCCGGCGCCCGTTGAGGGTCAGGTCGATCGCAGCGCGTGTGGCACCGCGTGGCAATTCGGGTTGGCGTGGCAGCCGGCCGGTGGGCACCTCGAACGAAAATACCGTGCCCCGGCCGACGATGGATCGCACCACGATTTCGGACCCCATCAGCGCCGCCAGTCGCTTGACGATGGAAAGCCCCAGACCGAGCCCTTTGCGCTGGTGCGCTTCAAGTGGCCGGCTGCCGTCGACCTGAAAAAACTCGTCGAAGATATGCGGCAGCGAACCCGGCGCGATGCCGATGCCGGTGTCCCAGACCTGGACCAGCAGCGCCCCGCCACGCGGCCGGCAGGCGACGAGCACGCCGCCATCGTCGCAGTAGCGGATCGCGTTGCTGACGAGGTTGCGCAGGATGCGCTCGAGCAGCACCGGGTCGGCCTGCGCGACATGGCGCTCGCCATGGAAATCCAGCACCAGGCCTTTTTCAAAAGCCGTCGGCTCGAAATGCAGCCTCAAGCGCGCGAACATCTCGCGCATGCGCACCGGCGCCGGGTTGACCTCAACACCGCCGCTGTCGATGCGCGTGATGTCGAGCAGCTCGCCAAAGAGGCCTTCGAGTGCGTCGACCGATTCGTTGATGCTGTTCACCAGCGACGACACCGACGCATCCTGGCTGCGCTGGCGCAGCGCCTCGGCAAACAGGCCCATCGCGTGCAGCGGCTGGCGCAGGTCGTGGCTGGCAGCGGCAAAAAACTGCGTCTTCGCACGGCTGGCGGCCTCGGCCTCGCGCCGGGCGGCGTCGGCTTCGGCCTTTTCGATCTGCAACTGCGCCGCGAGTGAATCGGTTTTCAGCTTCAGCTCGATCGCCTGCCCGAGCGCGGTGGCATAGGTGCGCCCCATCATCCAGGTGATGCCGAACAGCAGCGCCAGGATGCCGGCGAGTTGCAGGTGCCAGGGCTGCGAGGCGTCCGAAGCAATGCGCAGAATGGTCGGCAACAGCACCACGCACAGGAAGGCAAAGAACACCTTCGGCTGCGTCGACAGCAACTGCACCGAGCCAAGGCAGTAGCTGTAGACGATGAGCAGCAGCGCGATGCGGTGGAAGGGTTCGCCGAAGCCCCAGAACAGCCACACCGCGGCGCCCCACATCGCGCCAAGTGCAATCGCCAGCACGCGCCAGCTCAGGCGCCAGCGCAACAGGGCATCGTCGCCGGCATCGGGGGTGCGCACAAAACGCAGCCAGTGCAACAGCCGCAGGCTCCACAACGCCGCACCGGTGGCGGCCCAGCCGACGACAAGCTCCAGGCCGGCCAGCGGCGCATAGATAAGCACGATCAGGATCACGCCGATGGCGTTGCCGACCAGGATCGCCGGCGTCTGCACATAAAGCGCGCGCAGATGGTCGACGCTGCCTTTGGCGGCCGCTGAAAGCGCCCCGGTCGGGCCGACCGTGGGCAGGCGCAGGCTCACTTTTTAGGCCCCGGCTTCCAGGCCGCGAAGCCACCGCCCTGACCCTGCGTCATCTGGCCCACCGCCAGCACCGCCTGTGTGCGCGAACTGACGTTGAGCGCGCGCAGCACCGCGGCAACATGGTCCTTGACGGTTTCGACCGACAGGTTGAGCTCGCGAGCGATGAGCTTGTTCGGCTTGCCCTGCAGCAACAGCGCGAGCACGTCAGTCTGGCGCGGTGTCAGGCCGATCTGGTCCAGCGTCAGCTGCCGCTGGTGCGGCTCGGCGCGTGAATGTTCGGCCAACGTGCGCATCACCGACGGCACCGTATCGCCGCCGGGCGTGGGCGCGATCTCGATGCCCAGAAACTGGCGCGGCAAGTACAGGCCGCCTGACATCACCGTGGTCAACGCCTCGAACAAAGTCGCGTTGGGGTCGCGCTTGGAGACAAAACCCATCGCGCCGGTGTCGATGGCGCGGATGACATCGCTGCCACGTTCGGTGGCCGACAGCACCACCACCGGCACCGCCGGGTAGGCGCCGCGCAACTCGGCGAGCAACTCGAAGCCGTCGGCGTCACCGAGCGCCAGGTCGAGCAGCACGAGGTCGAAGTCGGGGTCTTCGGCAAGCGTCGCGCGGGCGCCCACGGCGCCGTCAACCCCGACCACCGTGACATCGTCGCCGAGGCCGCGGATCACCGTCTGCAGCGCCGACAGAATCAGCGGGTGGTCGTCGATGAGCAGGACTTTCATGACACCCTCGGATCAGACAAATCGGCGCGAGATCGTCTCGGCGACACACGCCGGCTTGGCCGAGCCTTCGAGCTCGATCGTGGCCTCGACGATGAGCTGCGCACCACCTTCGAGCGGCTCGTAGCCGAGCAGCTTGAAGCGCCCGCGCAAACGGCTGCCCACCCGCACCGGGTTCAGAAACCGCACCCGGTTGAGGCCATAGTTGATGCCCATGCGCACATCGTCGATCTCGAAGCTCGCCGCGAACAGCTCGGGGATCAGCGACAGCGTCAGAAAGCCATGCGCGATCGTCGCGCCAAACGGCCCCTGCGCCGCACGCACCGGGTCGACGTGGATCCACTGGTGGTCGCCGGTAGCTTCGGCAAAAAGATCGATGCGCCGCTGCTCGACGCTGATCCAGTCGCTCAGGCCGATCTCCTGCCCGACCGCCGAAGCCAGCTCTTGCAGGTGGGGATAGTGTTTCATCGCGAGACCCATTTCAGCAAAGGTTGCCACTGTTCGAGATCACGCCCGGCGCGGCTTGCGGCCACGTCCCAGAGCGTGAGCCCATGCGCGGCGAGGTGCACATAGTTCTGCGTATCGCGCAGCCAGGCCACCACCGGCACCGGCATGGTCGCCAGCCAATCGTGCAGGCGCTCGTTGGAAATCGTATGTTCACGCACCCGCATGCCGACGAGGCCGATCGACAACTCGTTGGCGCGCCGGTGCGCGAGCAGGCCTTGCAAAAACGTATTCGTCGCCTGGATGTCAAACAGGCTCGGCTGCAGCGGCACCAGCACCTTGTCGGCGATGCGCAGCACGGCGTCCAGGCGCTTGCCGTTCAGGCCCGCGGGGGTGTCCAGCACCACATGCGTCGTGCCCTTGGGCGGGCGCACGAGTTCGTCGCGGTCGACGTCCCAGCTGCGCACCACCGGCAATTGCGGCGGGCGCAGGCTGAGCCACTGGTGCGACGACTGTTGGCGATCGACATCACCGAGCATCACTGCGTGGCCGGCGCGCGCAAAATAACCGGCCAGGTTGGTGGCCAATGTGCTCTTGCCGACGCCGCCTTTGGGGTTGGCGATGACGATGGTGGGCATGCCTGCAGGCTCCTCGGTTCGGCGCGGGTCGGGTCGGGTCGGCTCGGCGCAGCTCGGCGAGCGGCCGCTTGATTCGGTTATGGTAGCGCCGCTCGACGCCGATCCGGCATCGTACAACCCCGCCGTCCTGCGCGGCCCTTGGCCGCCGGGCTTTGCCGCTTGACCGAACTCGTCGTCATCGTCGCCCACCCCCAGATCCAGCATTCGCGGGTCAACGCCGAGTTGCTGCTCGCCGCTCGCGGCCTCGAATCCGGCCGGTTGCAGGTACGCGAGCTGTACACCCTGTATCCCGACTTTTATATCGATGTCGAGGCCGAACAGGCCGCAATCGCGAGCGCGCAGCTCATCGTCTGGCAGCACCCGGTGCACTGGTACAGCATGCCGCCGCTGATGAAGCTCTGGCTCGACGAGGTTTTTGCCTTCGGCTGGGCCTACGGCCCCGGTGGTGATGCGTTGCGTGGCAAGGATCTTTGGCCGGTGCTGTCCACCGGCGGTGCCGAATCGAGCTACCGGCCCGACGGCTACAACCGCTACTTCTTCGACGCTTTCCTGCCGCCTTACGAACAGACCGCGGCGCTCACCGGGATGCGCCTGCTGCCACCGCTGTTGCTGCATGCAGCGCACCGCGTTGCCGATGCCGACGTCGCCGCCCACACCGCCGTTTATGCGCAGCGTCTGCGCAGTTATCCCGACTGGCCGGAGATCGCCGAGCTCGAGCCCGAAGCCGCCTGCGACGTGCCCGCCGATGCCCGGCCGGCCGACGACACCGACCTGCCGGCAGTCGATTGATGGAACACGGCACGCCCTGGCTGCAAGCCAGCCTGGTCTACCTGGGCGCGGCGGTGCTGGCGGTGCCGCTGGCACGCCTGCTCGGCCTGGGTTCGATCATCGGCTACCTTGCCGCGGGCATCGCCATCGGGCCTTTCGGCCTGCGTTTTGTCACCGACCCGACAGCGATGCTGCACTTCGCAGAATTTGGTGTCGTGCTGATGCTTTTTCTGGTCGGCCTAGAACTCGAACCGCGCCGGCTGTGGGCGCTGCGGCGGCCGATCTTCGGCTGGGGCAGCGTGCAGCTGTTTGGCTCCGCCGCGTTGATCGGCGCCATCGGCTTCGCTGCCGCTGGTGCGGGCATCGATTGGCGCCTGGCCGTCGTTGCCGGCCTGGGCCTCGGGATGAGCTCCACCGCGATCGGCCTGGGCGTGCTCGCCGAGCGCAACTTGATGGGCACCAGCGCCGGCTCGGGCGTGCTCAGCGTGGCGCTGCTGCAGGATATCGCCGCGATCCCGATCCTCGCCGTCGTGCCACTGCTGGTGATCGGCGGCGCGGCCGGCGACGGCAGCGGCTGGCTCGGCGCCGCCAAGGCCTTTGCAGTGATCGCCGCCATCGTGCTCGGCGGCCGGCTGCTGCTGCGCCCGGCGCTGCGCTGGATCGCGCGCAGCGATACGCCAGAGATCTTTACCGCCGCGGCGCTGCTGCTCGTGGTGGCCACCGCGGCGCTGATGCAATCGGTCGGCCTGTCGATGGCGCTCGGCGCCTTCCTGGCCGGCGTGCTGCTCGCCGAGAGCGAGTACCGGCGCGAGCTGGAGACCGACCTCGAACCCTTCAAGGGCCTGCTGCTCGGGCTGTTTTTCATCGCCGTCGGCATGAGCATCGACTTCGCAGCGGTGCTGCATCAGCGGCTGCTCGTGGCCGGCATCGTGGCTGGTTTTCTGATCGTCAAAATCGTCGTGCTGGTGTTGATGGCGCGCTCGATGCCGCTGCCGCTGCAAGAGCGGCCGGTCTTCGTGATCCTGCTCGCGCAAGGTGGCGAGTTTGGTTTTGTCGTCTTCCAGACCGCGCAGGGCGCCGGGGTCATCGACGCCGCTGCGAGCTCGCTGCTGGTGGCGGCGGTGGCGCTGTCGATGTTGCTGACACCGCTGCTGCTGGTGGCCACCGACCGCTACATCGCGCCGCGCCTGGCGGCACGCCGCAGCGGGCCGCAGATCGACGAGATCAACGAAGACCAGCATGCGCCGATCGTGATCTGCGGCTTCGGGCGTTATGGCCAGATCGTGGCCCGGCTGATCAACGCCAATGGCTTGTCGGCCACCGTGCTCGACAACAATGCCGAGCAGGTCGGCGCCGTGCGCCGCTTCGGCTGGCCGGCGTTTTATGGCGACGCGACGCGGCTCGATCTGCTGCGCACTGCCGGCGCCGGCCACGCGCGCGCGATCGTGGTCGCGATCGACGATGTTGATCAAAGCCTGGCGGTGGTCGACATCGCGCAGCAGCACTTTGCGCAGGCCACCATCGTCGCCCGCGCGCGCAACGCCACGCATTGGTATGGCCTGCACCAACGCGGCGTCTTGCACATCGAGCGCGAGACCCTCGATTCGGCCTTGATGAGCGGGCGCAGCGTGCTCGAGTTGATGGGCATCGACGCCCATGCGGCGCGCAACCAGGCACTGCGGTTTCGCAAACACAGCATCGAGGTGATGGTGCAGATGGCGCCGCACCGCGGCGACGAAAAACGCATCATCGCAATGGCCAAGGAAGGCCGCGCGCAGCTCGAAGAAGTCTGGGCCCGTGAGCGCGCCGACCGTCGCCGCGACCACCAGCAGCGCGCCGAAGGCTGGGCCTCAGCGCGGCCGGCTGCGGTCAGTGATGATGATCGCGAAGAGGGCCGCAACGGCGCCTGAGGCCGCGCCGCCAGACCTCACTTCAAACCGTCCCAGAGCAGCTTGGTGCCGGTCAGCAGCATGCCGGTGTAGGCCAGCCGGTAGAACCAGGTCGGCTGCATGCGGCGCATCATCCACACGCCGGCCCACACGCCCAATGGCGCCAGCGGCATCAGCACCAGCGCGGTGGCCATGTTGCGCAGGTCGATCAGGCCGAGCACCGCGTAAGGTCCCCATTTCGAGAGGTTCACGATCGCAAAAAACACCGCCATCGTGCCGCTGACGACGACCGGTCGCAGCTTCAGCGGCAGCACGTAGGCGTACATCGGTGGCCCGCCGGCATGGGCAACAAAACTCGTGAAACCCGAGGCGGTGGCGCAGAAGCGGCCGACCCAGTCCGAAGGCGCCGGCACGCCGATGCGGTGCGCGAACAACAAGCGCTGGGCCAGGAATCCGAGTGTCAGCGCACCCACCAGGCCGGCCACTGCTTTGGTTGACAACAAACCGAAGAGCAGCGCCCCGATGGCCGTGCCGAGCAGGCCAAACGGCAGCAGCAGACGCACCAGTTTGCCGTCGCGTTCACGCCAGAGTTGCTGCAAGCCGGTGGCGTCCATGACCATCAACAGCGGCAACACGATCGCCACCGCCTGCGGCACCGGGATCGTCAGCGCGATCAGCGGCGTCGCCAGCGAGCCGAAGCCGGCTGCAAAACCGCTCTTGGCCAGGCCGATCATCAGGATCGCCGGCACCGCAACGGCGTAGAACCAGGGGTCGGTGATGAGCAGGCTCATTGCGCGCCGGGCCGCCCCAAGCCCAATGACCCCCCCGGGGGGCGACGCCGAAGGCGTCTGGGGGTTGACATGGTCATGAGCAAATGTGGCTTTGCCACTTTGCTCATTCCTCCTCGGGGGGGCGGACGACGTATGTCGTCGGCCTTGGGGGCGTTCTCAGTCAATCCGGCAAGCCTCGTCAAAAGTCAGACGCGGGCCGCGCGGGTACAGGGCTTCGGGTTTGCCGCGGCCGAGCGCGCAGACAAAATTGATCTTCACCGCGGTGCCGGCAAAAAACGCAGCGTCGATCTTGGCCGCGTCGAAGCCGCCCATCGGGCCGGCGTCCAGCCCCAGCGCGCGCGCCGCGAGCATCAGGTAGGCGCCTTGCAGGCTCGAGTTGCGCAATGCGGTGGCGGCGATCAGCTCGGGCTTGCCGGTGAACCAGGCGCGCGCGTCACTGGCCGGATACAGAAGCGGCAGCTGCTCGAAAAACTCCAGGTCGCCGCCGATGAGGGCGACCACCGGTGCACTGCGTGTTTTTTCGGCATTGCCCGCGCTCATGCAGGCGAGCAGCCTATCCTTGGCCGACGGCGAGCGCACAAAGACCAGCCGTGCAGGTGAACAGTTAGCCGAGGTCGGGCCCCATTTCATCAACGCGTAGAGCTGGTGCAGGGTTTCGTCTGCGATCGGCTCGGGCTCGAAGCGGTTGTGCGAGCGGGCTTCGGTAAAGAGGGCTTCGGTGCTGGTATTCATCGGGTTCGGCGGGGTCGCAGCCGCGGTGTTGGTGCGGTGTCGGTGGGGTGTCGGTGGGGCGCCAGGTTCAGGCGAGAATTGTCCGATGTTCCAGCCTTCACAGCATGACGTGCGCCGTTTCTTCTGCGACACCTACAGCCGCCAGCGCGATGCAATGCCGCTGGATGGGATGCAGGCGCAGGCCGCACCTTGGATCGACGAGCATCCCGAATACCACGCCGAACTGGCCGATCTGGGAGCCGCATTGGCGGCGAGTTACAGCGTCGAAGAAGGCCGCAGCAACCCCTTCTTGCACCTGTCGATGCACCTGTCGATCAATGAACAGTGTTCGATCGACCAGCCGACCGGCATCCGCCAGGCGGTGCAGTTGCTCGCCGCCCGCCGCGGCTCGCTGCACGCCGCGCACCACGAGGTGATGGAGTGCCTGGGCGAGATGATCTGGGCTTCGCAGCGCAGCGGCCTGCCCCCCGATGGGGAGGTTTATCTCGAAGCGGTGCGGCGCCGGGCGACCGGCTGACTGCGGCAGATCATCAGGGGGCTGGGCGCGGCGGGCCAGGCGAACCCGGCATCACGCCGGTCTTGCCGGGGATGGCCGGGACAAGCGCTCGCTCGGGCAACCGATACCACTTCTCGCCTCTTACGAACGCAAAATAGGCGCCGTCAAATTCGGCCACGCGAAAGCCGCCGTTTTCGGCCACGAAGCGGGTGCGTGGCAGATCGCTGAGATCCATCCCGCGCGGCCCCGGACCGAAGGGCGGGCTCTGCACCGTCTTTGCAAGCACTGCCGCGATCGCCTGATAGCTCACCGGGTCGTCGACGACACGTTGCCCGGCCTGCCGATGGTTCCAGTCTTTGCCGAAGAACTTGATCGCCACCGGCACCCGGGTGATGTGGGGTAGCGGCATTTCTCGAACCGTCGCCAGTTGGATCGGGGTTCCTCGAAGTGCCGAGCCATGTTCCGGCACCAGAACGACGATCGCATTGCGCTCGGATGCCGAGAGCAAGGCAAAGAAGCGCTCAAGCGAGTCGAAAAACCTCTGTGCCGACAGACGATATTTCTGGCCCTGGTCGAGCTCGCGCCAGTTGGCAACGTCACCCCATTTGCCGCCGGTGTGCAAGGTGATGGTGTTGTAGTACAGCGCCACATGCGCCGACGAGTTCGCGGTGCGGGTTCGCCACCAGCGCTCGAGCACCGAATAGCCATCAAAGATCGGTGACCCGTCAAAGCTGCGTTGATGCGCCGCGATCCCGGCCAGGGACTGCGGGGTGTCGATACGCCCCCAACGCTGCAGCTTCTCGGTGAATTTGCCGTAACCGCCGTCGTGGTCCAGCGCGGCGTAGGACTTGAATCCCAGCAGCCGCAGTCGGTCGAGCAGGTAACACTCCGGGCGGGTGTCGCGCAACAGGTCATCGTGCGTCGTCTGTCCGCAGCCCGACCGCAACAGGCGGTAGGCTGAAGGGTCGCTGTACGAGGTGACGGTATTGAATTGAGTGAACAAGACGTCGAACTGCCGCAACAGACCGTGCGCCGACAAACCCACCGCATCAAGGTCGTCCCAGGACATCGAGCAGACATGCAAGAGAATGATGTCGAAGGGCGGTGCATTCGCCGACAGCGGCGTGAACGCGACGCTGCGCCCGGACTCTTCGGCAATGAACCTGGCAACCTCCTGCGCAACCGGCGCGCGGTCCTGGACAAGACTCGCGTTTGCAGCAAGTGCAATCGCCAGGACCGGAAATGCACGGACTGCCCCATGCAGTCGCTGCGCGTAGATGCAAGCAGGCAGGCCCACGGCCACGATCGCCAGCAGGCCAACGTCGATGGAGTCGACAAAACTCAACAGCAATTCCCAAACAAAGCTCGGCATCGGGGCCATGCTCGGGTCGATCAAGAATTTGACGATTCGGGATACCGGCGGCAGCCACGCGTCGTGCCAAAGCAGCATCGCCGCGGCAACACCGTTGACCACATATCGGCCAAAGCGAACGCCGCGGATTCGGCCCCAGGCAGCTGGCAAGGGCAGCCATGTGAAGGCCAGAAAGAGCAGATTCAGCCAGGCATCGAAGCGAAAGTAGCCGGCAAAAAACAGCGCCGCCTTGGCCAGAAAGTAAAAGCTCCACATGCGCTTGTCGCCCGCCGCGCTACGGCACCCGATGCTGGCGTCAGCGACCCATCGTCACCCACTGCACCTCGAGCCAGTTGTCGGCACGGTGCACCGCCGTCAAGTTGGCCCGCGCCGCCCAGGGGATGACTTGGCGGTGCAACGGCAGCAAGTGCACTTGGGCGGTGTATTCGCGCAACGCGGCCTTGACCAGTTCTTCGCGCTTCTTCGCATCCGGCTCGACGCTGCTCTGCGCCGCCAGCGCGTCGAACTTGTCGTTCTTGACGCGGCCGTAGTTGTACAGGCCGACACCCTTTTCACCGAGGTTGCGCAGCACCGGCGTCATCACCGTTTCGGCGTCGGTGACGGCCCCGCCCCAGCCCAGCATGTACAAGCTCGTATCCCACTTCTCGAGCTTGGGGAAGTAGGTCACACGCGGCATCGCGCTGACCTTGATCTTGACCTTGATCTGGGCCCACATCGCGGCCAGTGCGATGCAGATCTCTTCGTCGTTGACGTAGCGGTTGTTGGGGCAGTCCAGCGTGACCTCGAAGCCGTCGGCATAACCGGCCTCGGCCATCAGCACGCGCGCCTTTGTCAAGTCGAACGGCAGCCGGGCTTCGATCTGCGGATCGTTGTACGCCGCCAGCGGCGACGGCGTGATGCCGCCGGTGGGGAAGCTCTGGTTGTTCATCAGCTTGACCTTCATCGTCTCGATGTCGATCGCGTGGTACAGCGCGCGCCGCACGCGCACATCCTTGAACGGATTTTTGCCCTTCACGCTGCCGTAGAGCAGCTCGTCGCGGTGCTGGTCCATGCCGATGAAGACGATGCGGTTTTCCGGGCCGTCGATGATCTTCACGCCGGCGGTGTTGCGCAGCCGGGCGATGTCGCGCGGCGCCGGGTCGAGCACAAAGTCGATCTCGCCGGAGACGAGTGCGGCCAGCCGCGTGGCGTCATTGCCGATCGGCGTGAAGACGATCTCCTGGACATTGCCTTCAGGTTTGCCCCAGTAGTTGGGGTTGCGCTTGTACGTTGTCTTGATGCCGGGCTGGCGCGCCACCAGCATGTACGGGCCGGTGCCGTTCTGGTGCAGCGCGGCGTGGCTCTCTTCCTTGTTCTTGAAGTCCAGCGGCTTGACGACGCGGTTCTTTTCGGCCCAGCTTTTGCTCATCATCCAAAGCGCGCCGACATGCTGCAAAAAAATCGGGTTCACGCGCTCGAGCTGAAACTCCACCGTCAACGAATCGATCGCCACCGGCTTGCCCACTGCATTGGCGTAGACGTTGACCTGCGACGTGAGCTCCTTGCCACGAACAATCGAAAACACAACATCGTCGGCGGTGAACGCAGAACCATCGTGGAACTTGACGTTCGGGCGCAGTTTGAAGCGCCAGGTCAGCGGCCCGGTCTGCGCCCATTCGGTGGCCAGTGACGGCACCTGTTCGAGTTTTTTGTCGCGCGCGATCAGGCTTTCATAGACCTGGCCGTTCATCATGTTCGTCAGACCCTCGTTCTGCGAATGGGGGTCCATCGTCTGCGGGTCGCCCTGGCTGGCCCAGCGCAGGGTCTGGGCTTGCAGCGCAGGCGCGGCGGCGAGGGTCAGGCCGGCCACAGCCAGGCAAAGCAGTTGGACTTTCATGCGCTGACTCCAGCGGGCGCGTGGCCCGGTTGTGATGCCCGGTTGTGCTGGCCGGCAGTGTAGACAGCGCGTAGTCACTTTCAGGCCGCGGGGTAACCCTCCTCGGCCAGCGCCTGCACGATGGCGTCGCGGCTGGCGGCACTGGATTCGACCTGCACGCGGTGGTTGGGCAAGTCGACGGTGACACGCGCATCCGCATCCAGCTGGTGCACGGTACTGGTCACGGTCTTGACGCAATGGCCGCAAGTCATATCGGGCAGGGTGAGTTCGATCATGGTGTAGCCACTTTGGGAACGTTGGCGACGCTGGTCGCGGGCCGGCAAGGATTGGCGATACTCAAAGTATCGAGCCTGCCAGCGTGGCATAGTTTGCGCTACAACAATGAACCCGCCCGCTTCCCTGACCCTGGCCATCGACGGCATGACTTGCGCGTCCTGCGTCGGTCGTGTCGAACGGGCGCTGAAAAAGGTGCCGGGTGTGATCGAGGCGACGGTCAACCTGGCCACCGAGCAGGCGAGTGTGGTGTTCGCTGACAGTGCCGGCGCCGGCACCACGCTGGCCAAACAGCCTGCCGCCGCAGCCGCTGCAGCCAACAACGGCAGCGCCTTGCTCGCCGCCGTCGAACGTGCCGGTTACGCCGCCAGCATCGTCGAAGCCGAAGAGTCGGCGCACGCCGAGCGCCGGCCGCACCAGGGTGACGAAGGCTGGCGCGTGCTGCTCGCCTGCGCGCTGTCGCTGCCGCTGATGCTGCCGATGTTGGGTGACCTGTTCGGCCGCCACTGGATGCTCTCGGCCTGGTTGCAGCTGCTGCTCGCGACGCCGGTGCAGTTCTGGCTCGGGGCGCGCTTTTACCGCGCCGGCTGGGCCGCGCTGCGCGCCGGCAGCGGCAATATGGATCTGCTCGTGGCGCTCGGCACCAGCGCTGCGTTTGGCCTGAGCATCGTGATGTGGGTCCGCGAGCCCGAGGGCATGCAGCATTTGTATTTCGAAAGCGCGGCGGTCGTGATCACGCTGGTGCTGCTCGGCAAATGGCTCGAAGCGCGTGCCAAGCGGCAAACGCTGCAGGCGCTCGACGCCTTGCGCCGGCTGCGCCCGGACACCGCACGCGTGCGCCGCGCCGGCGCTGAAGTGACGCTGCCGGTGGCGGCCCTGGCGGTCGGCGACGAGGTCATCGTGCGCCCCGGTGAACGCCTGCCTGCCGACGGCTTGATCATCGAAGGCCGCAGCCACCTCGACGAATCGCTGCTCACCGGCGAGAGCCTGCCCGTGGCGCGCGAACCCGGCATGCAGGTCACCGGCGGCGCGCTCAATGGCGAAGGCCTGATCGTCGTACGCACCAGCGCCGTCGGTGCCGAAACGCGCCTGGCGCGCATCGTGCGGCTGGTCGAATCGGCGCAGGCCAAGAAGGCGCCGATCCAGCAGTTGGTCGACCGTGTGAGTGCGATCTTCGTGCCGGTGGTGGTGCTCATCGCGGTCATCACGCTGCTCGGCTGGGGCTGGCTGCAGGGCGACTGGGCGCAGGCGACGATCCATGCCGTTTCGGTGCTTGTCATCGCCTGCCCTTGTGCGCTCGGGCTGGCGACACCGGCGACGCTGATGGTCGGCACCGGGCTGGCCGCACGCCGCGGCATCCTGGTGCGCGACGCGCAGGCGTTGGAGCTGATGCGCGCGGTCAAGGTCGTCGTCTTCGACAAGACCGGCACGCTGACCGAAGGCCGGCCGGTGCTGGTGGCGGCGGTGGCGGCCAGCAGCACTGACGGCGAGAGCCGGCAACTGCTGCACTGGGCCGCCGCCTTGCAAGCCGGCAGCGAACATCCGCTCGCACGTTCGGTGCTCGACGCCGCCGCGGCGGCCGGTGTCGAAGCGCCCGCAGCCGCCGACGTGCGGGCGGTGCCCGGCCGCGGCATCGAAGGCCGGGTTGACGGCAGCTTGCTGCGCATCGCCAGCACCCGCTGGCGCGACGAACTCGGCCTGCTCGCACCAGGCCTGGACGCCGCCGCGCAGGCCGAGATGAAAGCCGGCCACAGCGTGTCGTGGCTGCTTTCGGCGCCCGACGGCGGCAGCGCGCAAGTGCTTGGACTGCTGGCTTTTGGCGACAAACCCAAGGCCAATGCCGCGGCGGTGATCGCGAACCTGCACGCACGGGGATTGCGCACGCTGCTGCTCAGCGGCGACCATGCCGGCGCGGCCCAGGCAGTTGCAGCCCAAGTCGGCATCCACGAGGTGCAGGCTGAAGTGCTGCCCGGCGACAAGGCCGCGGTGATCACCCAACTCAAGTCGGGCCTGGCGCCCGGCGAGCGCGTCGCGATGGTCGGCGACGGCGTCAACGATGCCCCGGCGCTGGCCGCAGCCGATGTCGGCATCGCCATGGCCAATGAGGGCGGCGGCACCGATGTCGCCATCGAAACCGCCGGCCTGACGATGCTGCGCGGTGACCTCGCGCTGGTCACCGAAGCCTTCGAGTTGTCGCAGGCGATCCACCACAAACTGCGGCAGAACCTGTTCTGGGCTTTTGCCTACAACGTGATCGGCATTCCGCTCGCCGCCGCTGGCGCGTTGAGCCCGGTGGTGGCCGGCGCGGCGATGGCGCTTTCCAGCGTCAGCGTGATCGGCAACTCGCTGTTGCTGCGGCGCTGGGTACCCGCTTTCCGGCCCAGACCTGTGGGCAACGGCGTCGGCTCCGGCGCTGGCTGAAATCAACCGCTGCAAAGCCCCCGGTCAGCGCCGCGCCGACGCCGCGTCGCCGCCCCAAAGTGCATTGACATTGACCCCGCCCCAATCCTGCAAGGGCTCGCGGGCGACGATGCGGTCACTGCAGGCCTTGCCGGCCAGGTCGAGCCGTTGTGGCGCCATCGGCATCTGTGAATTCATCGAGTAGAAGATCCGCACCACCGGCGCGGTCAGGTTAGCGTCGTTCTGCTCGACGACCACCGCGATGCGCTGTGAGTGCAGGCGCACCACCGAGCCGGTCGGGTACAGGCCAAGGCCACGCACAAAGGCCTTCAGGACGACGGGGTCGAAATGACCTTGCCAGGAGATCATCTTGGCGATCGAGTCGGCCGGGTCCCAGCCCACCTTGTAGGCCCGGTTGGAGGTGATCGCGTCGTAAACATCACACACCGCGCCCATCCGCGCAAACAGCGAAATCTGCTCACCCGCCAGACGCCGCGGGTAGCCGCTGCCGTCGATCTTTTCGTGGTGGTTCAGCGCCACATCGAGCACCGTGTCAGGCACCGCGCCGCCTTCGAGCAGCATCGCGTGGCCGCGCTCGGGGTGGGTACGGATGACCGCAAACTCGGCGTCGGTGAGCTTGCCGGGCTTGTTCAGGATCGCCTCGGGCATCAGCGCCTTGCCCATGTCGTGCAGCAGCCCGGCCAGGCCGGCCTGGCGCGTCTGGCTGTCGTCCAGGCCGAGCTGGCGCGCGAGCATGACCATCAGCGCACACACCGCCACCGAGTGCATGTAGGTGTAGTCGTCACGCGTCTTCAACCGCGCCAGGCTGACCAGCGCGGCGGGGTTGCGTGTCACCGATGCAGTGATCTCCTCGACCAGCGGCAGGCAGCCCTGCGGATCGACCGCCCGGCCCAGCCGCGCTTGGCCAAACATATCGGTCACCGCCTGACGGCCGCGATGGCAGATCTGGACGGCTTCGTTCAGCTCATCGCCAAAAGCGCGCGGCGTGCTTTGACCTGCACTTGGCATCGCTGGCACCACGGCAGGGCCAGGCGCGACCGATTCAGCAGCTTCGGGGCAGGCCACGGCAGACGCGGCCTGGGCTGGCACCGACGGCACTTCGACATCGTCGCCGGCATCGGTATCGCTATCGGTCTCGATCCAGCATTCCTTGACCGCGCTGCGCCGCAGGCGCTCGAGATCGGCCGGATCGTCAAGAACAAATCTGGTCTTCCAGAACGGGTGGTCCAGCCACGCGCCCTCCAGCGCATGAACGTGCATGCCGATGCAAACCGCGGAAACCGGAATCTTCTTCAACATGCGCGCGCGCCTCTCCCCGGACCGGATCGACCCTCAGCGGGTGATCGACCTATCCTGCCCCTTGGCGCGGGTCAGCAAAAAGCAAAAAAGCCGCCCGAAGGCGGCCTTTGTCGTGGGCTGGGAGACTGCGGCGCTCAGCGGAACTTGGCCTGCGGCACGGTCTTCAACTCGGTCGGCAGCGAAGCCAGGTAGCCGGCGATCT
>JANOKR010000165.1:0-6926 GCA_031419315.1 Betaproteobacteria bacterium | reverse complement strand
TCGGCCAAGAACGACATCACCCTGACGACCACCGACGGGCGCAATATCAAGCTCGAGAATTTCGCCAACGCCACCGGTGGCAACGACTCGATCAGTTTTGGCGGCGTCGTGCTGACCGAAGGCGGCCAGATCTCCGCGGTCAAGTCCGGCACCGTCGAACTCTCCAGCACCAAGGGTGCGATTGCGACTGCCGGCGCCGACGCCAGCGTCTTCACGGCCGCGGGAGTGAACAACAGCACCTTTGCCGCCGTCGCCGCAGTCGACCTGTCGACCTTTGCCGGCGCCAGCGCAGCGTTGTCGGTGATCGATGCCGCGCTGTCGCAGGTCAACAGCGGCCGCGCCGATCTTGGCGCAGTGCAAAACCGCTTCCAGGCGACGATCGAAAACCTGGAGACGACGAGCGAAAACCTGTCGGCTTCGCGCAGCCGCATCCTGGATGCCGACTTCGCCAAGGAAACCGCGGCGATGTCGCGCGCCCAGGTCTTGCAGCAGGCTGCCAACGCGATGGTCGCGCAGGCCAACCAGTTGCCGCAGCAGGTGCTGCAACTGCTGCGCAACTGATCTCACGCCGCCGATTCAAGCTCCCGAGCGGCCCTGCCGATATCCACGGATACCGCCAAGGCCGCGTCTCTCAAGCAAATGTGGCTCTGCCACTTTGCTTGATCCCCGCGGGGGACGACCGGCTTGCAGCCGGCCTTGGGGCACTTTTCACGCGCGCTAAAACATGGCCACAAGCACTGGACTTTCTTCACCCGGCGTCGGCAGTGGCCTGGACGTCAACTCGATCGTCACCCAGCTGGTGGCATTGGAGCGGCGCCCGATTCAGACGCTGCAAGCCAGCGCCACGCGGATGCAGACCCAGCTCTCGGGCATGGGTCAGCTGCAAAGCCTGTTCGCTGCGCTGCGCGACGCTGCCGGTGCGCTGGCCAAACCCGAAGCGTTCACGGTCATGGGCGCCGCATCCAGCGACACGACCGTCGCCGGTGCGACGATCTCGAGCACCACGGTGCCGGCAGCAGGCAGCTACTCGGTGATCGCAACGTCGCTCGCCGCCGGGCAAACCTTGGCCAGCAGCGCCGCGCAGTTCCTGGCCAGCACCGACCTCGTCGGCAGCGGCACCCTGACCCTGCGCCTGGGCGCCTGGAACGACGCGCTGACCGGCTTCACGCCAAAGACCGGGTCGGTGGATGTGCCGATCACGGTCGGCGCCACCGACACCCTGGCCACGCTGCGGGACAAGATCAACGCCACCAATGCCGGGGTCAGCGCCGCGCTGATCACCGACACCACCGGCGTACGCCTGACGATCCGCTCGACCGCCACCGGCACTGAGAACGGCTTTCGACTCACCGCCGCCGACGACGACCTGATGAATGCCGACCCCGCCGGGCTGTCGCGCCTGGCCTACGACCCCCAGAACGGCGCGACCCAGATCGCGCGCCCGAGTGCTGCCGCCGATGCGCGTGCAACGATCAACGGCATCGAGGTGCGCTCTGCCACCGACAACTTCGAGGGGGTTGTCGAAGGCCTGTCGATCAAACTCAGCAAACCTTCGACCTCAGCGGTGACACTGACGGTTTCGAAAAACACCGAGTCGGTGAAGCAGCTCGTCAACCGCTTCGCCGGCGCCTTCAACGGCGTGGCCAAATTTCTCGCCGGCCAGACCGGCTACAACGCCGAGACCAAGCAGGCGGGTCTGTTCCAAGGCGACAGCAGCGTCGTCAGCTTGCAGTCGCAACTGCGCAACCTGCTCGCCGGCACGAGCTTGGCATCGACAGAATTCCAGACCCTGAGCAGCTTGGGGCTGGAGTTGCAAAAGGACGGCACCGTCACCGTCAACGCGACCCGGCTGGACAGTGCGCTGACCAAGCTGCCCGATGTTGCGTCAGCATTCAGCCGCAACACCGACGGCCAGCCGATGCTGACCGGCGCCGCGACCCGTTTCAAGACCTGGGCCGATGGCCTGCTCGAGGCCACCGGCACCTTGCCGTCGCGCAACAAGTCGATCAAGGACCGCATCAGCGCCAACCAGCGCGACCAGGAGCGCTTGGAACAGCGTGTCTCGATGGTCGAAAAACGGCTGCGCGCACAGTACCAGTCGCTGGACGAAACGATGTCGCGCGCCAACGCGCTGAACAGCTATGTGTCGCAGCAGATGACGGCGCTGGCCAACTTCTACAAATTCAACAACTGAAGCGGGCGCTGATCGCCTGTCGGCATGCGGCGCACCGGCTGCATGCAACGATCGGATACGAAGCAGTTATCAACCGGCTTCGCAGCGCTAAAGATCAGGGCGCGGTTGGTCGAAATCAGAGGTATCCAGCGCAGGCTGAAACCTCCTCGAGCCGACCACACCATGTTCTCCAGCCCGTTCAGCTCTGCCCCTGCCTCCCGCGCGCCGGTGAATGCCTATGTGCGCACCGGCGTCGAAACCCGCGTCACCGATGCCGACCCCCATACCCTGGTGTCGATGTTGTTCGACGGCTTCTTCGAGTCGATCGCCGTCGCCCGCGGTGCGATGCGTTGTGGCGACATGGCCGCCAAGGGCCGCGCGATCGGGCGCGCGGTGAGCCTTGTCGATGAAGGCCTGCGCGGTGCCCTGGACCTGCAAGCCGGTGGTGCGCTGGCCCACGACCTGCACGACCTCTACGCCTACGTCTCGATGCGCCTGACCCGCGCGAACCTGAAAAACGACGAAAGCGCACTCGACGAAGCGGCGACCCTGCTGCAGCCGCTGCGCGAGGCCTGGAAGTCGATCGGCGTGGCCACCGCACCGGCCCTGATTTCGTGACCGCGCCCTCCAACAACACCCATCCGGACACAGGCCCTTCGATGCAAACCGAACTCCTGACGTACTACGAAGCCATCGAACGTGCCAGCGCCGACATGCTCGCCGCTGCGCGCATTGGTGACTGGGACCAGGTGGTCAAGCTCGAGGGTGCCTGCGTGCTGCTCATCAGCCAGCTGAAAAACGCGGCGCGTGACGGCAATCTGGACAACGACACCTCGCGTGCAAAGTCGCGGATCATGCAGCGCATCCTGGTCAACGACGCCGAGATCCGCCACCTCGCCGAACCCTGGCTTGCCGACATCGACCAGATGATGGCCGGCAAGCCGAAGACCCTGCACTGAGCGCGCAGGCCGGGCGCCACGATGTTCCAAGAGACCCAGCCGGCAAGCCTGGACAGCAGCCTCGCCGCCGACGGCAGCGACCCCTGGGGGCCGTTCCGCGTCAGCAATGGCACCGAGATTGCAACGCTGCTGCGCCAGTTGCGCGACGGCAGCGTGCCGGTCAACCTGAACGCACCCGACGGCGCGGCGATGTCGGCCACGCTGTGGTCGATCGACGACGTGCAGAGCCGCATCAGCTTCAGCGCTGACGAAGGCCACCCGGCGCTGCAGCGTTTTGTGCACGCTGACGAAGCGGTGGCGGTGGCCTACCTCGACAGCGTCAAGCTCCAGTTCGACCTGCTCGGCATGTTGCTGGTGCGCAGCGCGCGGGCCTGTGCGCTGCAATGTGCGCTGCCGCGCGCGATGCTGCGTTTCCAGCGCCGCACCGCTTACCGGGTGCGCACCAACGAGCGCCACGCGCCGACAGCACGACTGCGCCACCCGTCGATCCCCGACATGAGCTTGGGGCTGCGTGTGCTCGATGTGAGCATCGGCGGCTGCGCGCTGTTCCTGCCCGCCGATGTGCCGCTGATCGAACCCGGCATGCGGCTGGACGGCGTGCGCATCGAACTCGATGCCGATACCCGCTTTGGCGCCGCGCTGCAGATGCAGCATGTCAGTTCGGTGCAGGCCGGCCTGGGCGTGCGCCTGGGCTGCGAATGGGCGCAGATCGACGGCGCCGCGCAGCGTGCACTGCAGCGCTATATCGACCAGACCCAGAAACGCCAGCGCCTGCTGTCGCTGGGTTGAAGCCACGCTTCGCAGCCATGCACACCGCGGCCCAGCGTGGCCTGACCCTGGTTGACATGACAGTCGTGCTGGCCATCGTGGCCGTGGTCGCGTCGATGGCGCTGCCTTCTTACCAGGCACAGATCGCCAAGGCGCGGCGCGCCGATGCGGTCACCGCGCTGACCCGGGTGCATGCGGAGCAGGAGCGTTTTCGCGCCCAGCATGGCAGCTACGCGCTGCGCCTTGCGGGCTTGCGCAGTGCCAGCCGCAACCTCAGTGACCAGGGCCACTACAGCATCACGCTGGCTGCCGCGCATGCCGACAACTTCATCGCGCGGGCACACGTTGTGGACGATGGCCAGCGTGACAGCGGCTGTGCTGACCTCACGCTGAGCGTGTCCGACGGCGTTGCCGAATACGGCCCCAGCCTGCGCTGCTGGAACCGCTGAGCCGCGGCGTTATGGGCGGCCGCGAACAGAAAAGGACTCGGCGCGGTTTTACGCTGCTCGAGATGATGATCGGCCTGGCAATCGTCGCGGTGCTGGCGTCGCTGGCACTGCCGTCGCTGAGTGCCACGATTGCCCGCCAGCGGCTCAAGGCCGCGGCGGAAATGCTTAGCGCCGACCTTGCCGAGGCGCGCCATGAAGCAGCGCGGCGTGGCTTGCCGCTGCACCTGCACTTCAAGACCACTGCGTCCTGGTGTTGGGCGACCACCACCACCAGCGGCTGCGATTGCGCCACTGCCCAGCAATGCACCGTCAAAGCCACCCGCGCGGCTGACCACCCCGGGGTCCTGCTCGTCGATGCGGCTGACGTGCGCTTCGACCCCGAGGGTGGTGGCAGTGCCAACAGCGCTGTCATCCAGGGCCATGCCTTGCTGCAATCGGCACGTGGCGAGCAGTTGCGCGTGAGCCTGACGCGCCTGGGCCGGGCCAAGGTCTGCGCGCCCGGGGGTGAGCTCAGGGGCTATCCGCGCTGCTGAGTGCTTCGACGCCGGCGCCGGCGGCGCCGGGTCACAAAAACATTCGCAAGACACTGCTGCGAAAGTTCAGCGCAACACCAGCTTCACACCAGTGCAATGTTGATCTGTTGGGCGCGCGGTGATAACTCGTTTACGTGGTTACAAGAAGAACCGCAGCGCGACGCTGTGCAGCGTGGCCGGCTTGAAATTCTGGAACAAGTTTGGTAACACGGCGGCCGGTCGGGGCACAACACTCGCGACCTCTTGTTGCCACCGCCCATTGCGGGCCCGCCTAGCGATCGCCATGAATTCAAGCCGCACATCCCGCACCTTTGATCTGACGCTGGGTACCCTGGCGCTGGCCTTGCTGACCGCCTGTGGCGGTGGGCGACCAGACGCCGAAACAGCCGCCGCAACACAACCCGCCAGCCCGCCTGCAATCGCCGATTCGGGCGGCGGCGATGACGGCACGGGCATCCCCGCCGACGCCACCCGGCTGGCAATCGACACAGCCGGCGCCGTCGCGGCCACAGCCCTGCCGCGAGAATCGGCCAAGGCCGTCGGCGTGGTCACGCCGAAGGTCGCGATCCTGGCCTGGTCCAACTACACCAGCACCGCGCAGCAGGACCATGTCGCGCGCTTCAATATCGCGCTGCTGGCGATGCCGCAGACGACAACCCCGGCCACCGCGGCGGCGATGGTGTCGGCGCTGAAGACCAGAAATGCCAGCCTGCAAGTGGCGCAGATGACAACCACCCACCAGGTCAGCGACACGATCCTGCCCTTGGCAACACCGACCACGGCCAACAACTGGTGGTTGAAGACGGCCGCCGGTGCGCGGACTTCATGGCAAGGCTCGGCCGGGATCTACGACACCAATATCACCAGCTACACCGCGCCCGACGCCAGCGGCAAACGGTTCCCGCAGTTCAAGGCGGGATTCGACTCGACAACGTTCTTCAAGGCCGCGCCGGGCATCGACTATGTTTTTTCCAACCTTGTCTGGCCGCAAGCGGTGGCCGCAGACTGGCAGCGCCTCGGCACGAACCAGGTCTGGACCGAAGCGAGCGTGCAGGCCGCGCAGCGCGCCGGGCATGTCGCGTACTGGGATGGCCTGCGCTTGCTGCACCCGAGCCTGAAGGTGATAGCCAACGTTTCACCGCAGTGGCAGGCGAGCGCCGAGTTCGCCGGCAAGACCCACGGTTCGTACCTGAACTCGGTCATCGGGCGCAGCTGGTCGATCGAGACCTCGACCGGCTGGCCGGCGATGATGGCCCAGTACCGGGCGGCGCTGGCCAACACGCTGGCACCCAAGGCGGTGATCTTCAATGCCGCTGCCGCCGCCACCGACTACCGGACGATGCGTTTTGCGCTGGCCTCGTCGATGCTCGAAGACGGCTACTTTTCGCTGAGCGCGACCGACGGCCCGCAGCCCGCGCCGTGGATCGACGAATTCTCAGTGCCAATCGGCACCGCCGCGGCGCTGCCGCCGACGACCGCCACGCCGTCCGGCCTGTGGAGCCGGGCCTACAGCAACGGCCTGGTGCTCGTGAACCCGAGCAAAACCGCGAGTGCGACGATCACCCTGCCGGCCGGCTACAAACGCCTGGCCGGCACCCAGGCGCCAGACATCAACAATGGCGCCGTCGTGACCACCGTGACGCTGGCGCCACGCGACGGCCTGCTGCTGCTCAAGGCCGACTCACCACCCCCGCCCCCGCCGCCGACCGATACCCAGCCGCCAACACCGCCGAGCGGCCTGCTCACCAGCGGCCTGGCCTGCCGGTCGGTGACGCTGTCGTGGGCGGCGTCGACCGACAATGTCGGCGTCACCGGCTACGACATCTACCACGACGGCCAGCAGATGACATCGGTCAACGGCAGCACGCGGTCGGTGTTGTTGACGCTGACCCCCGGCGCCAGCTGGGGGCTGTATGTCAACGCCCGCGACGCGGCGGGCAATGTCTCGCAGGCGAGCCCGATCGTGACGATCGCGATCCCGCAATGCCAGACCGATACCACCGCACCCACCGCACCGACCAACCTGCAAGGCACGGTCGCCGGC
>JANOKR010000164.1:0-7323 GCA_031419315.1 Betaproteobacteria bacterium | reverse complement strand
GTTGCGAAAGTCCTTCGGGTTCGAAATACCCGCCGGCTTCTCGATCTTCTCGAGCTCGGCATTCAGAGACACCCGGTCGAAAACTTCGCCGGTATCGGTGTCGCGGTACTCGTGGTCCTGAATCCAGTAGTCGGCGTAGGTGACGTAGCGGTCGAAGATGTTCTGCCCGTACTCCGAATAACTCTCCAGGTAGGCGGTCTGGATTTCCTTGCCGATGAACTCGGCATAGCGCACCGACAGGTGTTCCTTGATGAAGGCCAGGTACTTCTGCTCGAGCTCGGGCGGGAACTGCTCGCGCTCGATCTGCTTTTCGAGCACGTACATCAGGTGCACCGGATTAGCGGCTATTTCGGTGCTGTCGAAGTTGAAGACCTTGCTGATGATCTTGAACGCAAACCGCGTCGACACGCCGCTCATGCCTTCGTCGACGCCGGCGTAGTCGCGGTACTCCTGGATCGACTTCGCGCGCGGGTCGGTGTCCTTCAGGTTGTCGCCGTCGTAGACCAGCATCTTCGAGTGCAGCGACGAGTTCTCGGGTTCCTTCAGCCGCGTCAGCGTCGAGAACTGGGCCATCATCTTCAAGGTGCCCGGCGCGCAGGTGGCCTTGGCCAGCGACGAGCCACGCAGCAGCTTTTCGTAGATGTGCACCTCTTCGCTCACCCGCAGGCAATACGGCACCTTGACGATATAGATGCGGTCGAGGAAGGCCTCGTTGTTCTTGTTGTTGCGAAACGCCTTCCACTCGCTTTCGTTGCTGTGCGCGAGCACGACGCCGTCGAACGGGATTGCACCGAACCCTTCGGTGCCCTTGTAGTTGCTTTCCTGCGTCGCCGTGAGCAGCGGGTGCAGCACCTTGATCGGCGCCTTGAACATCTCGACAAATTCGAGCAGGCCCTGGTTCGACAGGCACAGGCCGCCAGAAAAGCTGTACGCATCCGGGTCGTCCTGGGCAAAGGTTTCGAGCTTGCGGATGTCGACCTTGCCGACCAGCGACGAGATGTCCTGGTTGTTTTCGTCCCCCGGCTCGGTCTTGGCGATGCCGATCTGCTTGAGGATGCTCGGGTGGCGCTTGACGACGCGGAACTGGCGGATGTCGCCACCAAATTCTTCCAGCCGCTTCACCGCCCACGGGCTCAGGATGCGGTTCAGGTAGCGCCGCGGGATGCCGTATTCGCTTTCGAGGATCGCGCCGTCTTCGGCGGCGTCGAACAGCCCCAGCGGCGACTCGTTCACCGGCGATCCCTTGATCGCGAAGAAGGGCACGTCCTGCATCAGCGACTTCAGCCGTTCGGCGATCGAACTCTTGCCGCCGCCCACCGGACCCAGCAGATACAGGATCTGCTTCTTTTCTTCAAGCCCCTGCGCGGCATGGCGGAAGTAGGAGACGACCTGCTCGATCGCATCTTCCATGCCGTAGAACTCGGCAAACGCCGGGTAGATCTTGATAACCTTGTTGGCGAAGATGCGCGACAGCCGGGTGTCGTTGCGCGTATCCAGAAGCTGCGGCTCGCCGATCGCCTTGAGCATGCGCTCGGCAGCGGTGGCATAGGCCAGGGGGTTGCGCTTGCACTCGGCGAGGTAGTCCTCGAGGGACGATTCTTCTTCGCGGGTGCGTTCGTAGCGCGCGGTGAAATTGCTGATGACGCTCATGCAGGCCTCCGAGGGGTCGGAAGAGCGATTGCAAGCCGCGTGCCTGCATCCGCCCGGGAAGTTCTGATGAAGTCCGATCCGCGGCGTTGCTGTCCGCGCGGCGGGGCTCCATCAGAGCTTTCCTGTTCAGCCCTGAACGGCCATCAAGCTTGCCGTCATCCCTGTCTTGATCATCGGCCGAGAAAGCAATCAATCAACCCCCTGATTGATGCCGCGCCTGTGACGGAAGTTCCGTTTGCATGCAACGTCCGCCGCGCGCTGTCGTTGACAGCGGCGCGCAAGCCCGAGCGCGCTTCAGTGCATCCGGCGCCTGGCGTAGCATCAGTTGGATGAACCGCCACCTGCTCTTGTTAGCGCTGTGCCAGGGCATGTTCCTGACCAACAACGTGACCTTCATCGCCATCAACGGTCTGGTCGGGCTGGCGCTGGCGCCGGTCGGCTGGATGGCGACGCTGCCGGTGACGGGTTATGTCGTCGGCGGTGCATTGAACGCCCCGATCGTGGCCCGCGTGCAGGCGCGTTACGGGCGCAAACGATCGTTCCAGCTCGGCCTGATCGTGGCCGCGTTGTCGGCCGCGCTGTGCGCCTTTGCGATCAACACCAGCCAGTTCTGGTTGCTTGTCGCGGCCACCGTCATCGCTGGTTTTTACAGTGCCAACGCGGCACTGTACCGCTTTGCCGGGCCCGAGCTGGCGGCCCCCGACTACAAGGAAAAGGCGATCTCGCTGGTGCTCGCTGGCGGCATCATCGGCGCGGTGGTCGGGCCGAACCTGGCGAGCGCCACACGCGGCATGTTGACGGTGCCTTTTGCAGGTGCCTACATCGCGCTGATCTTCGTGGCCTTGATCTCGCTGCTGGCGCTGTCGTTCATCGAGTTCCCGGCGCACAAGGCGCCTGCGCCCGGTGCGTCCACCGGCCGGCCGCTGGCAGAGATCGCGCGCCAGCCGATCTTCATCGTCGCGGTTGCTGCCGGTGCGCTGGGTTATGGCGTGATGAACCTGCTGATGGCAGCGACGCCGCTGGCGATGCAGCAATGCCAGCATCCCTTTGAGAGCGCGGCGCTGGTGCTCGAGCTGCATGTGTTGGGCATGTTCGTGCCGAGCTTTTTTACCGGCCACCTGATCAAACGTTTTGGCGCGCTGCCGGTGATGGTCGTCGGCGCGGTGCTCAATTTCGTCTGCGTGATGGTCGCGCTGTCGGGTGTCGACGTGATGCGCTTCGCGATCGCGCTGACGGTCCTCGGCCTGGGCTGGAATTTTCTCTACACCGGCGCAACGACGCTGTTCACCAGCGCCTACCGGCCGGAAGAAAAAAACAAGGCCCAGGGTGCGATGGACACCTGCGTCTTCGCGACGATGGCGGTGACCTCGTTTGCCTCGGGTGCGCTGGTCACGACGCAGGGCTGGATGCGGCTGAACCTGGGCTCGCTGATCCCGATCGTCGCGGTCGCTCTGGGCCTGATGTGGCTGGCCGCGCAGCAACGCTCGGCGCGCCTGCGGGCAGCAGCCGCGGCCTGACCAGCAGCGCCGCACGGCCAGGCCAGGCCTGACGTCGAGCAACATCGTCCACCATCAAGGCTTGCCGCGTTAACCCGAATTTCTCTTTTTGAGATAGCCGGTCGGCGGCAGATTGAAGTTGCCAGCATCGGCGGCTGCGCGTAGCGTCGCGCCCTTCACAGCCGCTGGAGGTCGCACCCCATGAACCGTTTCACCGTCACGATGGCCGGCGTTGCCGCCACTGCATTCATCGCCACGTTATCGGCGCAGGCGCAGGCGCAGGCACAAAAGGCGCCGCTGCAAAAAATCGGCAAGGGCGAAGGCCAGGTCGATATCGTTGCCTGGGCCGGGTATATCGAACGTGGCACCACCGACAAGAATTTCGACTGGGTCACCGACTTCGAAAAGAAATCCGGCTGCAAGGTCAACGTCAAGACCGCTGGCACCTCTGACGAGATGGTGGCGCTGATGAACGAAGGTGGCTTCGACCTCGTCACCGCGTCGGGCGACGCGAGCACACGCCTGAT
Organism: Betaproteobacteria bacterium; assembly: GCA_031419315.1. Lineage (GTDB taxonomy): Bacteria > Pseudomonadota > Gammaproteobacteria > Burkholderiales > Burkholderiaceae_C > Rubrivivax. Next base: position 3,650 of record JANOKR010000164.1, on the reverse strand, counting down.
CCGCGGCAAGAAGGTGCAGCCGATCAATATCGGCCTGCTGCCGAGTTACAAGAATGTCGACCCGCGGCTGCAAAACGCGCCCTGGCACACCGAAGGTGCGGTGCATTACGGCGTGCCCTACCAATGGGGCTGGAACGTGCTGATGTACAACACCACCGTCTTCAAGGACAAACCGCCGACAAGCTGGAGCGTGGTCTTCGAAGAGACGACCTTGCCCGATGGCAAAAGCAACAAGGGCCGGGTGCAGGCCTTCGACGGCCCGATCTATATCGCCGACGCCGCGCTCTACCTGATGAAGAAAAATCCGGCCCTGGGCATCAAGGACCCGTACGAGCTGAACGAGGCGCAGTACAAGGCCGCGCTCGACGTGCTGCGCGCGCAGCGCAAGATCGTCGGCAAATACTGGCACGACGCTTTTGTGCAGATCGACGACTTCACCAACGAAGGTGTGGTCGCTTCGTCGAGCTGGCAGTTCCAGGCCAATATCCTGAAGAGCAAGACGCGCCCGATCGCCACCGTGATACCGACTGAAGGTGCCACCGGCTGGGCCGACAGCACGATGATGCATGCCGAGGCCAAGCACCCCAACTGCGCCTACCTGTGGATGGAACATTCGCTGAACCCGAAGCTGCAGGGCGACCTGTCGGCCTGGTTCGGCTCGGTGCCGGCTGTGCCCTCGGCCTGCAAGGGCAACAAGCTGCTCGGCGACGAAGGCTGCAAGCGCCAGGGTTACGACGACTTCGCGCGCATCTCGTTCTGGAAGACCCCGGTCTCGCAGTGCAAGAGCCAGAACAACGCCTGTGTGCCGTACCACAAGTGGGTGTCTGACTACATCGCCGTGCTCGGCGGTCGCTGAAGTCCGCCAATTGTTGAAGTGATGCGCACGCGGCGGGCCGGCCACGGCCCGCCGGTGGCCGCCGCGTTTGCAAACCCGGCGGCAGGTTGGAGCGTCGCCATCACTCTTGCCTCAGGCCAGCACCGATGACCACCGCCGTCACGCTCGAAGATGTCTCCTGCAGCTTTGGCGCAGGCGCGGCTGTGGTGCGCGCTGTCGACGGCGTCAACCTGACGATCGAAGCGGGTGAGTTTTTCACCCTGCTCGGGCCCTCGGGGTCGGGCAAGACAACCTGCCTGCGCATGATCGGCGGCTTCACGCTGCCCACCAGCGGGCGGATCCTGATCGGTGGCCAGGATGTCTCACAGCGCCCACCCTACGCGCGGCCGGTGAATACGGTGTTCCAGGACTACGCGCTATTCCCGCACATGAGCATCCGCGACAACGTGGCCTACTCGTTGATGGTGCGCGGCACGCCCAAAGCCGAGCGCGAGAAGCGCGCTGACGAGTTGCTCGAACTGGTGCGCCTGCCCGGTGTCGGCGCACGCCGGCCGGCGCAATTGTCAGGCGGCCAGCGCCAGCGTGTGGCGCTGGCGCGGGCGCTGATCTCCGAGCCGCAAGTGCTGCTGCTCGACGAGCCGCTGGGAGCGCTGGACCTGAAACTGCGCGAGCAGATGCAGACCGAGCTGAAGGTGCTGCAGCGCTCACTCGGCATCACGTTTTTGTTCATCACCCACGACCAGCATGAAGCGCTGTCGATGAGCGACCGCATCGGTGTTTTCAACCAAGGCCGGCTTGAGCAGGTCGGCACGCCGCACGCGGTTTACAACGCCCCGAGCACCCGTTTCGTGGCGCAGTTTGTCGGTGCCGCGAATGTGCTCGACGGCGCCGCGGCGATGCGCCTGACCGGCCTGCCGAGTGTGATGTTGCGGCCAGAACGAATCCGCCTCGGCGCCGAAGCGGCGTCGCGTGCCAGCGGGCACGTCAGCGAGGTCCAGTACTTCGGCGCCTTCACGCGGATCCGGGTCGACACCGAAGGCGCCTCGCTGCAGGCCGACCTGCCGGATGCCGGCACCGGCACCGGCACCCACACCGACGCCCTTGTCGACAACCCCACCGACCGCGGCGCGGTGCCTGCTGTGGGCAGCATGGTGCATCTGCACTGGGATGCCGCGGCCGTACACCCACTGGCCGAGGTCATGCCAGCAAGGGCTGCGGCGTGACGGCAACGGCCCCCTCGCTGGCGCTGCCGGCCCCACGCCGGAGCCTGCGCCTGGCGCTGTCGGACCTGCTCTACACCCGCCGCGGCCTGTTGTTGCTGGCGCTGCTTGCACCACCACTGCTGTGGTTCGGCGTCGTCTACCTCGGCAGCCTGCTGGCGCTGCTCGCGAATGCTTTTTTTGGCCTCGACGACTACACCGGCCAGGTCGTGCGTGAGTTCACGTTGAGGAATTTCATCGAACTCGCCGCACCGGCAAATGTCGATGTCGCGATGCGCACCATCGTGATGTCGGTGCTCGTCACGCTGGCCTGCACGGTGCTCGGTTTTCCGCTCGCTTACTACATGGCGCGCCATGCCAGCGGCGCGCAGAAGGCGTTGCTCTATATCGCGGTGATGCTGCCGCTGTGGAGCAGCTACCTCGTGCGTCTGTACGCCTGGAAGATGCTGCTCGCCAAGGAGGGTGCGATCTCCTGGCTGGCGACGCAACTGCATTTGAGCTGGCTGCTCGAAATGTTGCTCGCCACACCGTCGATCGGCGGGCCGTCGCTCAGCTTCTCGGCGATCGGCACCTTCACGGTCTTTGTCTATATGTGGCTGCCCTTCATGGTGCTGCCGATCATGGCCGCGGTCGAGCGCATTCCAGGCTCGCTGATCGAGGCCTCGGGTGATCTCGGTGCGTCGCCAGCCACCACCTTCCGCCGCGTGATCCTGCCGCTGGCGATGCCGGGTGTGGCGGCGGGGTCGATCTTCACTTTTTCGCTGACCCTGGGTGACTACATCATCCCGCAGGTCATTGGCGACTCGACGCTGTATATCGGCCAAGTGGTCTACCGCCAGCAAGGTGTCGCCGGCAACATCCCGTTTGCAGCAGCCTTTGCGCTGGTGCCGATCGTCGTCATCGGCGTCTACCTGTGGCTGGCCAAGCGGCGCGGGGCCTTCGATGCGCTCTAGATTTTTGCAGGGCAAGGCTTTGCCGTTGGCGGCCTGGGGCGTGGTGCTGTTCCTGCACGCGCCCATCGCGTTGATCATCCTGTACGCCTTCAGCGCCGAAGACAAGAGCTACGTCTTCCCGCCGCCGGCGCTGACGCTGCAGTGGTTTGCCGTGGCATGGGACCGGGAAGACGTGTTGGCGGCCATCCGGCTGTCGTTCAACGTCGCAGTCTTTAGCACCGCCATTGCGTTGGTGCTGGGCACGCTGGCGGCGGCGGCATTGGCGCGGGCGCGTTTCTTCGGCCGCGACACCATCTCGCTGCTGCTCATCCTGCCCATTGCGCTACCCGGCATCCTGAGTGGCATTGCGCTGCGCTCGGCGTTCCACACGCTGGAGATCCCGTTCAGCTTCTGGACCATCGTCATCGGCCACGCCACCTTCTGCGTGGTGGTGGTGTTCAACAACGCCGTGGCGCGCCTGCGGCGGCTGAACCCCAACCTGATCGAAGCCAGCATGGACCTGGGCGCCGACGGCTTGCAGACGCTGCGCTACATCTTCCTGCCGCAGCTGGGCAGCGCGCTGCTGGCGGGCGCGCTGCTGGCTTTTGCGCTGAGCTTCGACGAAGTCATCGTCACCACCTTCACCGCCGGCCAGCAAACCAC
>JANOKR010000163.1:0-6199 GCA_031419315.1 Betaproteobacteria bacterium | reverse complement strand
CGTGTTCACATCCTGCGCCACACGCTGGCCAGTCGTTTGCTGAACACCGGCGGCACGCTCAAGGAGGTGGCCGACGTGCTGCGCCACCGCGAACTCAACACCTCGTTGATCTACGCCAAGGTCGACATCGGCCGTCTGGCGGCCGTGGCCATGCCTTGGCCCGGGAGTGCGACATGAACGCGGGCAACGCCATGCAAGCTGCCATCCAGCGCTACCTCAAGGAGCGCCGGCAGCTGGGATTCGCGCTGACGTTCGCCGGTACCGAGTTGATGCGGTTCGCGCGCTACGCCGATGCGCTGGAGCATCGCGGTGCGCTGACGCAGGAGCTGCAGTTGCGCTGGGCACGCGAGCATGTCCGGCGCACCAGTGCGGTGACCGCCGCTCGGCGGCTCGAGATCGTTCGACCGTTCGCGGCGTACTACCGGCAGTTCGAGGCGGCCACCGAGGTGCCGCCGATCGGCATCCTCGGACGTGGCCATAGAAGGCTGGCACCGCACATCTACACCGACGAGGAGATCCGCGAACTGCTTGACCGGGCCGGGCGCTTGACCCCGCGCGGTGGCCTGCGGCCGTTGATGTATCGAACGCTGTTCGGCCTGATCGCCGCTGCGGGGCTCAGGCTGTCGGAGGCTCTGAAGCTGCAGCTCGCGGATGTCGAACTGAACTCCGCGACGATCACCGTTCGGCAGACCAAGTTCCACAAGTCCCGGTGCTTGCCGGTACACCCAAGCACAGTGCAGGCCTTGTCGGAGTACCGGCTGGCCCGTGACCGACTCGGCGACTCGAGCGCGAGCGCACCGTTCTTCATCTCGGGCACCGGCGGGCAGCTGCCCGTCAGGACGGTGGAGAACGTCTTCGAACGCATGCGACCGCTGCTTGCTTGGCAAGCGCGTGGCGACTACGTGCACCCTCGCATTCAGGACCTGCGGCACACGTTCGCGGTCAGGCGCGTTCAGCGTTGGCGCGATGGCGGCCAGTCGATGGATCACGCCATGTTCTGGCTGTGCACCTACCTCGGCCACGCGAAGATCTCCGACACCTACTGGTACCTCACCGGTGTGCCGGAGCTGATGGACAGCATCGGCGCCAGGTTCGAGCACTTCGCGCTGCAAGGGGTGCGCGATGAATAAGCCAACCTCGCCCACGTTCGCGTCCCTGGTCCAGGAGTTCTTCACCGACTATATGGTTCAGCAGCGCGCTCTCAGCCCGCGGACGGTCGCCTCCTACCGCGACACCTTCTTGCTGTTGCTGCGCTACGCCGAGGAGAACCTGGCCAAGCCGGCGAACAGCCTGAGGCTGGTCGACCTCAGCGCCAAGTTCCTGGCCAGCTTCCTGGACCACCTCGAAGCCGACAGGCACAACTCGGTGCGCAGCCGCAACATTCGGCTGGCCGCTGTGCGCTCGTTCCTGAAGTTCGCGGCGCGACGCGATCCCGCCAACCTCGGCGCCATCGAGCAGGCCCTGGCGGTGCCGATGAAGCGCTTCGAGCGCAAGATGGTGGGCTTCGTGCCGCGAGAGCAGATGCTCGCCGTGATTGATGTACCGACGGACTCCTGGGTCGGCCAGCGCGATCGCCTGATGCTCACCATGATGTTCAACACCGGCGCGCGCGCGTCGGAGATCATCGGCGTTCGCGTCGTCGATGTCGTCCTCGGGCCGACCTCCAGCGTCCGACTCCATGGCAAGGGGCGCAAGCAGCGCTCATTGCCGCTGTGGAAGAGCGCCGCCAAGGCCATACGCGATTGGCTGCACATGAACCCGCAACTCCACGCCGATGCGCCGCTGCTGCCGCGCCGCGATGGCAAGCCGATGACGCGGGCGAACGTGGCTCAGCGCCTGAAGCTTGCAGTGGACGCCGCGTCGGCAAAATATCCGGCCCTGAAGACGATGTCGGTGTCACCGCACATCGTGAGGCACTCAACAGCGATGAGCCTGCTTCAGTCCGGCGCTGATCCTTGCGAGATCGCGCTCTGGCTGGGTCATGAGAGCCCGTCAACGACGCACATGTATGTCGAAGCGGACCTGGCGATGAAGGAGCGTGCTCTGGCGCGCCTCAAGCAGCCGGACGTCAAGCCTTCACGATATCGCCCGCCGAAGGCCCTCATGCAGTTCCTGCAGTCGCTGTGATTATGTGAAGCGACAACGACACGGCCATGCCCGCGTTCGCTGGGCAGCCGTGTCGCCCGCCGACGCAGAATTTGCATAAACGCGGACTTCGCCTTATTTGTGCCCATTGCCCAAGGCTTGATCTGGCGCTCGATGAAGTTGTTGTCGATCGGCACCGCACCGTCTTCGAGGTGCCGCGTCAACGAGGCCCAACTGTTGAGGCTGTAGTCGATCGCGCCGGCGACCCCGCCGCCATCGGCAACGCGGCCGCGCTCGAGCTTGAGCCAGACGTGCAGCGCCTGCCACAGCGGCCGCGTGAGCTCATCGCGCGCTGCTAGGCGCTGCTGCGCATCCATCGCCTCGAACTGCCCTTCGACGTGGTAGATCCAGCCGATGCGCCTGATCGCCTCTTTGGCCACCTCGCTGGTGCCGACCAGTTCGTCGAACTTACGCCGGGCGTGCGCGACGCAATGTGCGGCGATGCGCTGCGGGTACACACGCCGATCCAGCACGCGGTCGTATCCGGCGTACTGATCGCACACCAGCGTGCCGCTCCATGCCGGCGGGTCTCGCAACGGCGAGCCCGGCGGGCCTTGCGCCGCACCCAGGAAGGCCACCGGGTACTGCGAGCCTCGACCTGGACAGAACTCGTAGATCACACCGGCTTGAGCGTCCAACTCGCCTCGCGCGTAGGCCCAGATGTAGGCCCGCTCGGGTCTTGCCCGCACCGGGGTCCAGCATCGCAACAGGCGTCTCGTCGGCGTGCAGCACAGGGCAGCTCAGCACGAAGCGCTTGTGCGCTTCATACAGCGGCTGCATCGCCGCACCGGCGCGGCCGGACTGCGCCGCCAGCGTCGAGCGCGGCGTGTGAACGCCGCAGCGGGCATTGATGGCCTCTTGCCGGTAGTACGGCAGGTGGTCGACGAAGCGGCTGATCAGCGTGTGCGCCACCAGGCCGCTCGCGGCGATGCCGCCGTCGATGATCTGCGGGTCTGCTGGCTCCTGCACCAGGCGCTCGATCCCCTGGCGCTGGCAACAGCGGCACGCCCACTTGCCGTAGATGTGGCGGTGCACGAAGAACTCCGCCGGCACGATGTCCAGGCGTTCGCTCACGTCCTGGCCGACGCGGGTCATCGGCTGGCCGCAGTCCGCTGTCTGGCAGGCGGTGTCTTCGGGCTCGTGACGGTGCTCGACGCGACGCAGGTGCTCGGGCAGCGCCTGGCGGCGCGGCTGTCTGCGCGGTGCCTTGGGCGCGGCCAGCGTCTTGGGTAGTGCTGCTTGCAGCGCGGCGAGTTGCGCCTCGAGGTCGGCCTGGTCCTCCAGGAACGTGTCCTGGAACATCTGGCGCTGATCGGCATTCATCGCCTCGGTCTTGGCGCCGAACTTCCAACGCTTCAGACGCGTCAGCTCGAAGGTGATCTTCTCGATCTTCGCATCGCGCCAGGCGATGTCGCGGTCCTTGCGCTCGATCAGCTTTTGCTGGACCTCAAGGTCGCGTCGCTGGAGATCGATGTCCCGTGCCTGCTGCCCGATGTGCTCGAGCATTTGTGCAGCGACAGCCGTGATGTCCGCAGGCGACAGACCGTGCAGGTCCTGGGTCTTGAGTTCGCGCATGCTGAGCATGCGTGGCATCTTGCCAAGGCTTTCGGCCTCACGCTATTGGCGCAACTCCCGTCAACGCGCGAGCGAGTGTGGCGAGCACAACGTCATGACGCAATTCCGTGACGCAACACCATGACGCAACGCAACGCTCACACCCGCGTGATCACGCTCATCTCGGGCAGGCGCTGCCAAGGCAAGCCGACGACCAAGGCATCGAACTGCGCCTGCGTGAGCGACAGCGGCGTGGCTGCGGCCTCGCGCGGCCACGCGAAGTGCCCGGCGTTCAAGCGCCGCGCGGCGCACCACACGCCGAACCCGTCGTGCACGAGCAGCTTGATGCGCGTGGCGCGCGCGTTGGCGAAGAGGTAGCCGTGGTGGGCGTGGGCAGCGCCGGTGGTCTGCACGACGCAGCTCAGAAGCCGCTCAGCGCCGGCGCGCATGTCCATCGGCGCGGTGCACAGCCAGAGCCGATCGATGCGGATCACTTGAGCAGGCCCGAAGTCAACTCGCGCAGCCAGGCCGTGCAGTCGTCGCCAGCGCAGGTCGGCCAGCGCACGCTCAAGTGCAGTGGGCCGCGGCGCAGTTCGACGTGGATGAGCGCGGCGGCGGCGGTCGGTGTGGCATCGGTGCGGCCTGCAGCAGCGGTGGCCGTCGGCTTGGGCGAAGCGGGCAGCTCTATCGGAACGAACTCGGGATTGGCACGCAGCAGCGGCGAGGCCGCGGGCACCGGCCGCGCGGGCGCCACGCTCAGCGGCGGCGGCTCGACGATCAAACCGGCGAGCTTGATGCCGCGACCGGAGCGCCACTTGCGCACGAGGTTGGTGTTCAGGCCGTGCGCGAGCGCGACCCCGGAGATCGACGCGCCGGGGTCGTCACAAGCCGCCAAGACCTTGGCCTTGAGCTCAGCACTGTGGCGGCGGCGAGGACCCGATTTGGAGTGCATAGGTGTCCACCAATGTTTAGGTGGACACCATCCTCAAGCTCCTGTTGCCGTCAAGCAAGGTGGGATGGCTGGACGCTCACCGTTGAACTGCGGCCGGCGCTGGTCGTGCTGGAGGCCACCGGAGGCTACGAGTTCGAGGCGGCGTGCGCGTTGCAGGTGGCCGGCCTCGATGTCGCGGTCGTGAACCCGCGGCAGGCGCGCGATTTCGCCCGCGCTACGGGTGTACTTGCCAAGACAGACAGCGTCGATGCTCGAGCACTGGCGGCATTCGCAAGAATGCTCCACCAGCACCCGCGCCGCGAGCGCTTCGTCAAGCCGATGGCTGACGCCGAGCGCCAGCGTCTGACCGCGCTGGTGCAGCGTCGCCGCCAGCTGGTCGATATCCTCATTGCCGAGCGGCAGCGACTGCATCGCGCTCACCCCTGCGCACAGGCGAGCCTGAGCAGCTCTATCGACTTCTTGAAGGCGCAGATCGCTGGCGTCGAGAAGGAACTTGCCGAGCATATCGCTACGCACCACGCCGACCCGGCCGCTGCGCTCTCAAGCGTCAGAGGCATTGGCCCGGCCACGGTCGCTGCATTGCTCGGTGGCTTGCCTGAACTCGGAGTGCTCTGCCGACGAGGCATCACTGCGCTGGTCGGCGTCGCTCCACTGAATCGTGACTCTGGTCAGATGCGTGGTCACCGCGCGGTTTGGGGTGGACGCGCCGATGTTCGCAAGGCGCTTTACATGGCAGCTCTGGCCTCGGTGCGCCACAACCCGATATTCGCTGCACAGTACGCGCGGATGGTGGGCGCCGGCAAACGGAAGAAGGTCGCGCTCGTGGCAGTTATGCACAAGATCCTGACCATCTTGAATGCCATCGCCAAGTCGGGTCGTCATTGGGATGCCTCGATGCACCAGGCTTGACAGAACAGACGGTTGCTCACGCAACACGGCCAGGCCGGCGATGCCGGCGGGGATGACGACGGCGGCCCGTTCCCGTGCCCGGGGATCGCGGGCTTGGGTTCCTTCACGCTTCGCGTGAACGACGCCCGCTTGACGAACTGACCGTCGTTCCGATCACTGCGCTGCGCTTCGTTCGCTGCACGCCGGCCAGATCGTCACCCCGGTCACCCGCCATGCCCGATGCCGGGCCGCTGAAAACCCGGTCGCATTGAAGTGCTCGCAGCGGCGGACCCACGCCATCAGGCGAACTGCAACTCGATCTTTCCGGCGCGGCGTCGCACCGGGCCGACGACGATCTTGACATCGTGGCCCAGCTTCGTCACCAGTTCCAGCAGCTTGGCTTCGCTGACGCCGCGGAACTGGCCGCGGGTGATGCGGGAGACCTTGGACTGGTCGATCCCCAGCAGCTCGGCCGCGTCCTGTTGGGTCAGCCGGCGTGCCTTGATCGCCCTGGCGATCTCGGCCGCGAGCTGGGACTTGCGCTGCATTTCGGCGGCGTCGGCATAGCCCAGGTCGGCGTAGACGTTGGTGCTGCCTTCTTCGATCGTGATCACGGTATTGCGGGTCATCAACGTGCTCCTTGTTTGGCCTGCCAGGCCT
>JANOKR010000162.1:0-4868 GCA_031419315.1 Betaproteobacteria bacterium | reverse complement strand
GCGCTGAGCGCGCACAGCACCGCTTGTTTGAAGGTGGCCAGCGCGGTCTCGGCGCTGCGCACACGCCAGGCCCGTTTGGAGACTGCTTTCAACATCGACAACTGGTCAGGTGCTTCGTGGATGTAAGCCAGGTCGCGGTCGAGATAGGCCGACTCGATCTGCCCGGTGATGTGCAGCAGCGACGTGCCGGCGGTGAGCGCTTCGACCATGCCGCCGGCGGCGTTGCCGGCCGCGGTGCCGGTGCTGGTGATACACACCCCCAGCGTGCCGGTGGTGCGCGCGCAGGCGTCAGCCATGCTCGCCGCACCGGCTTCACCACGCGCCGATGCAAAACGGATCGCAGCGCGCTCGGCGATCGCATCGAGGATCGGCATGTTGTGGATCGAGATCACGCCAAACGCGCACCTGACCCCACAGCGTTCGAGAAAAGCAGCGATGACGTGGCCGACGGTGACTTGCATGGGGCTTCGTTTCAAAGGTTAGAGGTGGAGGCCGATCGGTGAGTAGCGTGTGGTGTGCGTCGGGCTGTCTGTGTCGTCAGGTCAGCGTCACAACTTCAGATGTGGCGGGCGAGGCCGCCCGAGACATCGATGTGGCTGCCGGTGGTGTACGACGAGGCCGGGGTGGCGAGGTGGAAGATCGCCTGCGCGGCCTCTTCGGCGCGGCCCAGGCGGCCGAGCTGGATGCCCTTTTTGGCCGCCAGCTGAGCCGTCCACTGAGCCCAGGTCTGCGCCTTGTCGTCGCGGGCATCAAAGCGGCGGCGCCACTGGCCGGACTCGACCAGCCCGACCAGGATCGCGTTGACGCGGATGCCCTTGGGCGCAAATTCTGTCGCCAGCGAATGCAGCAGGTTCTGGGTGCCGGCGCGTGCCGCCGAGGTTGCCACCATATGCGGCTCGGGCTGCAAGGCAAGCAGCGAATTGACGGCGACGATCGCCGCGGCGTCGCTCTTTTCGAGCAGCGGCAAAAAGGCGCGGGTCGGGTTGATCAGCGAGAAGAATTTCAGCCGCAACTCATCCGCCCAGGCTTCGTCGCTGGTATCGGCAAAGGTCGACACCCGGCCCTGGCCGGCGTTGTTGATGAGCATGTCAGCGCCGCCAAACTGCGCTTCGACGGCTTGCGCAAAAGCGTGCACCTGCACCGCATCGAGCACATCGCAGGCTTGCGCCAGCAGGCGAGCGCCGGGATGTTGCTCGCCCAAATCGCGTTCGGCATTGCGCAGGCGGCCCTCGTCGCGGCCGCAGATCGCGACCGCTGCGCCGGCACGCAAGAACAACGCGGCTGTTGCCAGGCCGATGCCCGAGCTACCGCCGGTAATGACCGCGGTGCGGGATGAAAGGTCGACGGTCAGCATGGCGGGGCGTCTGTGGTGAGGCTTGTGGTCAGGCTTGTGGTGCAGCTCGAGGTCAGGCTTTTTTCAAGGCCACGACGCCCGCATCGTCACGCGGCGCCTCGCTGAAGTTGAGCAGCATCGACAACTGCGCCGCCGCGCCGCAGACCTGCGCGACCAGCGCCGCGCGCTGCTCGGTGGCGATCTCCGGGCCGGGCACGGTGAGGCCGATGGCGGCCACGGTATGGCCGTCGTCACCGCGCACTGGCGCGGCCACCGTGCAGATATGCGGCTCGAAAAATCCTTCGGCCAGGATCCAGCCGCGCTCGCGAGTCTGCTGCACCATGTTGAACAGCGCGATGGTGTCCTTCGGTGTATTCGGGCTGCGGCCTTCGAGCGCCGGCTCCGGGTACAGCGCGCGCAGCGCCGCGAGCGACTGGTCTCCGAGCAGCACGTGACCCAGCACGGTGGCATGCGCCGGCAAACGGGTGCCGACGGTCACCGCGGTTGAAAACGGCGACCGCGAAGCAGCGCGGTGCAGGTAGACGACATCGCGGCCGTCGCGCACGACCAGGCTGGCGGCATAGCCGGTATCGTCGCGCAGGCGTTCGAGCAACGGCCGGCCGAGTTCGATGATGCCCAGCGAGGCCAGGTACTCGAAGCCCAGGCGCAGCACTGCAAGGCCGAGGCGGTAAGAACGCCCGTCGGGTGTGCGCTCGACAAAACCAAGACTCTCCAGCGTCACCAGCAGCCTGAAGACCGTCGACCGCGGCACACCCAGGCGGCGCGCGAGTTCTGGCGCGCTGAGCACCGGCTCGTGGCGGCTGAATTCGCCCAGGATGCGCAGGCCGCGCTCGAGCCCGGGCACCGTGTAGCGGTCGGCGTCGGCTTCACTCATGCACAACCCTCTCGGTGCGTTGAAGGTGGGCGCGCAAAGCGGCGTTGAACTGCGCCGGGTCCTCGACATAACAGACATGGCCGACACCGGGCAGCGCGGTGTACGGCAGGCCGTGGTCGCTGGCCAGGCGCTTGCACCCTGCGGGCGGCGTCACGCTATCGAGTTCGCCGCAGACCACCGCTGCCGGCGCAGTGACCCGCGCCAGATGCGCCGCCAGGTCGTCGTTGGACAACATCCACGCCGCCTGCGCATAACCGCCCGGCGTGATGCGCGCCATGTTCGCGCGCACCTGCTCGACCGCCGCGGCGTTGGCTTGCGGCGCGCACAGATGTGGCGCGCGCTGCGCCGCCAAGCCTTGCACGCCCAGGCGTTGCAGCATGTCTACGCGGTCGCGGAATTTGGCCTCGCGGACGTCGGCCGCGGCGCCGGCATACCCACGCGCCGGGCTGGCCAGCAGCAGGTCGCGCAGGTTGGCGCTTGGCCTGGCAGCCCAGGCCGCGGCCATCAACGCGCCCAGCGAATGACCGACCAGCGACAGCGTCTGCACCCCCAAGCGCTGCAAAAAGTCGCCCAGCACCAGCGCATAGTCGGCCGCCAGCGGCTGCGCCTGCGGCAGCGGTGCGGAGTCGCCATAACCCGGCGCGTCCCAGGCGATGACACGGTGCGTGCCGGCAAAAGCGTCGAGCTGGCCCTGCCAAGACCGCGCACCCGAGCCGATGCCGTGCAGCAGCACCAGGGCCGGGCCAGCACCGGCTTCGCACCAGCTCATCGCCCCATGGGCGCAGTCGACCCGGTGGGTGGGCAGGCGGTCGCCGGGAGCGGTGTTCACGGGCGCGGTCACCGGGCTGTCACGGGCAGGCTCACGATCGAGGCCCGGTGCCTAACGTTTGACCTGGGTCAGCGGATGGCCCGGCGGATAGGTCGGCGTGATCGGCGTCGACGCGCCGAGCATCACGCACATCAGCACGTCTTCTTCGCCGATATTGATCTCGCCGCGGTAGACACCGGGCGGGATCGAGATCAGGTCACGCTCGCCGAGGATCGCCTCCCAGTACTGGCCATCCTTTTCGCACATCACCTTGACCTTGCCACGCAAGACGAAGAAGACCTCTTCGACATCGGTGTGCAGGTGCATCGGGCCTTCGTTGCCGGCCGGGATGATCATCGTCGAGAAGGTGAAATGTTCGGCCGCCACCGAGCTGGCATCCGCCGCGATGCCGGTGCCGCCGGTGCCCAGGTAGCGCATCTGTGCGCGCCGGTATTTGGGGTCGAAATCGGCCTGGAACTTGAGCGCGTTCCAGTCGTAGCGGCGGGTCTGGTGCAGCGCGCAGCGCGACTCCATCCATTCGCTGAAAGAACGATCGGCGGGTTGCGCCTGGGGGGACACGGCGGCTTCTTGAATCACGTCAATCTCCTGATCCACTAATGAAACACAGTCTCGTTGATGGATCGAAGTATAGAAGCCGCATGCAAGTTGTCAAGCCTTCGTTTTTCAATTTAGGTCAGCCAATGCCCGGTGTTTACCCTGGATTCACAACATCAATCCTGGAGGGTTGCATTGTTTTTATGTTGATTCATAATCGCATCATCGTTTCTTTACTGGAACAAGGTGATCTCATGGATTCCACAAATAGCCAGCCCCTTTTGCACGGTCACCGCGTGTTGGTGACTGGCGGCGCACGCGGTCTGGGCCTCGAATTTGCGCGCGCAGTCGCCTCCCACGGCGGCCGGGTCGTGATCGCCGACATCCTTGCGGAGACCGCTCAAGCTGCGGCCGAACAACTCCGTGGCGAAGGCTTCGACGTGCAGGCCCTAACACTCGACCTGGCCGACACGGCTTCGATCACTGCTTGCGCCACGTCGGCAGTCGCCGCGCTCGGCGGCCTCGACGGCCTGGTGAACAACGGCGCGATCACCAATTCCGGCGGCAAGTCGGCCAACGAACTCGACCCCGCGGTCTGGGACCGGGTGATGAACGTCAACGTGCGTGGCACCTGGCTGATGACCCGCGACTGCGCCGCCGCCTTGGGCGACAGCGGCCGCGGTGCGGTGATCAACCTCGCCTCCGACACCCCGATGTGGGGTGCGCCGAACCTGCTTGCGTATGTCGCCAGCAAGGGCGCGATCATCGCGATGACACGCTCACTAGCCCGCGAGCTGGGGGGCAACGGCATCACCGTGAACTCGGTGGCGCCGGGCCTGACGCTGGTCGAAGCGACGCAGTACGTGCCCGAACACCGGCACCGCCTCTACAAAGAGCAGCGCGCCTTGCAACGCGACCAGACGCCGGACGATGTCAGCGGCTCGGTGGTCTTTTTGCTCAGTTCACTGGCGCGCTTCGTGACCGGGCAGCTGCTGCCGGTCAACGGCGGTTTTGTGATGAACTGAAGCCGAAGGCCCGCATTGCGCGCGGCACGCGGCCCGGGCATGCGTTCTCCGGCCCACGCTCGCGGGGAACCCGTAGTGGCGCCCGGAGATCACCGCATCAACAACGCCTTGGCACACATAAAGTGTGGCGACCGCGAATGGGGCCTGCGCCCGCACACCCGAACCGCCTGCCCAGATTGATCGTGGTGTTCGGGCACGAGAACCACTTGCTTTCCGCAGGGTGGTGGTGGTGTCTGCGGGCGCAGGCCCCAT
>JANOKR010000161.1:0-13486 GCA_031419315.1 Betaproteobacteria bacterium | reverse complement strand
GCTACACCAAGGCGCTGCTGGCCTGCCGGCCGAGCCTGGAAGGCAATCCGGGGCGGCTGATGGTCATCGACGACCATATCGCCGGCCAGGCGGGCAATGCGCCGGTGGCGGCCGAGGCCAAGCCTAAGGATGCCAGCGCGCCAGTGGTACTCGAAGTGCGCTCGCTGGCGAAAAGTTTCTGGATCAAAGTAGGCCTCTTTGGCAAGCGCGAATTCAAGGCCGTGCAGAACGTCAACTTCCAGCTCCGCAAGGGCCACACGCTGGGCGTTGTCGGCGAGTCGGGGTCGGGCAAGACGACGATGGGCCTGACCCTGCTGCGCCTGCACGAGCCGACCAGCGGCGAAGTCATCTTCGACGGCCAGGACCTGCTGCGCCTGAGTGCCGGCGAACGCCAGCTCATGCGCCGGCGCATCCAGGTCGTTTTCCAGAACCCTTATGCCAGCCTGAACCCGCGCTTCACGATCGGCCAGACGCTGCTCGAGCCGATGGAGATCCACAAGATCGGTGCGGATACGAATGAGCGCGAACAGCGGGCTCGATCGCTGTTGGAGAAGGTCGGCCTCGACGGCCGCGCTTTTGGCAAATATCCGCACGAGTTTTCCGGCGGCCAGCGCCAGCGCATCGCGATCGCGCGCTGCCTGACACTCAACCCCGAAGTGCTGGTGCTCGACGAAGCGGTGAGCGCGCTCGACGTGTCCGTGCAGGCCCAAGTGCTGAACCTGCTGCGTGATCTGCAAGACGAGTTTGGCCTGTCCTACGTCTTCATCAGCCACGACCTCGCGGTGGTGCGCTTCATCAGCGACGAGGTGCTGGTGATGAAAGACGGCATCGTCGTCGAGCAGGCCAGTGCGCAGCAGATCCTGGCCGCGCCGAAGCAGGAATACACGCAGCGCCTGCTGGCGGCGATTCCGCGTGGGTATCGCGCGGCGGCCTGAACGCAGCGCGATCCTGAATTTCGATGCTCGGTGGGGCTTATGATCAGCCAATGACTGTATGGATACCCATATGAGCGTCGTTGGGTTGTTTGCCGGAATTGGTGGTTTTGAACTCGGCTTTGCCCGAGCCGGGTTTCACACTTCGCTCATGTGCGACGTGCTGCCCGCGTCTCGCGCGGTGCTTCAATCTCACTTTCCCGGTGTTGACTATCACGACGACGTGACGACACTGCGTTCGCTGCCGCGCGGGACCGAGTTGCTGTGCGCGGGGTTTCCTTGCCAGGACCTGAGTCAGGCGGGCCGAACAGAAGGACTTGAAGGCAAGCGCTCGGGATTGATTGCTGAAGTATTCCGGCTTTTGCGTCGCCAGCGTGTGCCGACGGTCGTTGTCGAGAACGTGCCTTTCATGCTCCAACTCAACGGCGGCAGCGCCATGCGCGCGATCATCGAAGAGTTCGAGTCGCTGGGCTATCGCTGGGCATATCGCGTCGTGGACAGCTACGGTTTCGGATTGCCTCAACGGCGTGAACGTGTGTTCCTGGTCGCCTCCAGGAGCCTCGACCCAGCGTCGGTCCTGCTTACGGACGACAGCCCAATAGCGCGGCCGGTCTCTTCGCTCGGACAGCTCGCGCACGGCTTCTACTGGACTGAGGGATTGGGAGGGTTGGGATGGGCGGTAGATGCCGTACCGACCCTTAAAAACGGCAGCACGATCGGCATTCCATCACCGCCGGCAATTCTGATGCCCGATGGAAATCTCATCAAACCCGGCATCCGTGACGTCGAGCGCATGCAGGGGTTCGCCGCTGACTGGACGGCACCGGCCGAGCAGGTGGCGCGCACGGCGGCACGCTGGGGTTTGGTGGGCAGTGCGGTCAGCGTTCCGGTGGCGCATTGGGTCGGCCGGCGCTTGAAGTCGCCCGGGGTGTACGACATGGACCGCGACATCGAGTTTTCGGCCACGGGCAGGCTTGCCCGCGCGGCGCGCTTCGACGGACGACGCCGCACCGCCGTTCGCATTGGCACCGACCCGCTCGGGCTGCGGCCGCCCGGTCTGGTCGAGTTCTTGCGGGACGACCCGGGGCAACAACTTTTGTCGCTCAAAGCGACCCTTGGATTTCTGGGGCGAACCCGTCGCGCCAAGCTGCGCTTTGAACCTGGATTCATCGAAGCTGTCGAGCGGCACGCCGTTCGCATGGGCGGTGTCGCTCCGCCGCGCGCCGCGCGCCAGCAACTTGATCTGCTCGAAGCAGCCTGACCGCCGTTACAGCGCGGCGAAGCGCATCGTGTAGAGCTGCGCGATCCGATGGACGAAGCGCGAATACTCAAAGTCGTCGGCGGCCGCGGGTGCGGGGGGGTGCCGCGTTATCTGAGTGATTGGCGAGCCGTCGTTGGGGCAATCAATGACAACGACACCGAGGCCGTCGAAACCACTGTCGGCGACCGTGGCCCGCCGTTGCAGGTCACGCAATCCAGCGATGACCTTCTCCGCGTCGCCGGGCTGTCGATGGTTTGACACGACGGCCGCTGTGCGCCGCAGATCATGCTTGTTCATATCCGGCGATACAAACGTGCTGCTGCCATTCACAAGTACCAGTCCTGCAGCGATCGCATGCTGGTTGTCGCCGTGGATCGTCTGATGGCTTGAGGTCAGTTCGTCCTTGAGCCGTGGCCGCGCTTTCAGAAATGCGGTCATCGCCGCCTTGGCTTCGGTCGCCACAATGACGGTGGACACCCCGGCTATCGGAAGCGCGGGCAAAAGCGATAGCGCTCGCCGCTCCGTTGTGGACAGCTCGATGCCATAGGCGCCAGCCAAGCCGGCGAAGTCTCTCGCCCCGCGAGCACCAGACTTCGAGCCAGCACTGTCGGTGGTGCTCGTGGCCCGGCACAGCACCATGTCGAGGTTCTTCTTCTTGTTGTTTCTGTAGTCTCGAAGCTCGTGGTTGATTCCGAGTGCGACCTTGCCGTCGAGAACATGGGTGCGCAACAACGGACATTGAGTCAGCATGTCGAGCGTTAGCCCCCAGCACGCGACCTTTGAATGCCGGTCGCTTCGCGAGTGGTACTGCCAAGCATTGCCAAACTGAAACGGCCTCTTCCCAGCGCCTGTTGTGGGCATCGAGAGCGTGCGCGCGAGAATGGTAGGGCCAAACATTGAGAGCCGATGCCCGTAGTTCAAATTGAGTGTAGCTGAGGGCCTGCGGCCGCCCTTGGGGCTCCCGCCGCCGCGCGATAGCCGCGTGGGACCGCCCAGCGGCCTGAAGCTGCGCTGGGCGCCACACACAAACGCGAAACCTGCGGCGGGCAGGATCTCGCGCCATGACCGCGAGAATTGCCCCATGCCCCGTCTTGTCCTGATCCGTTCGCCGCGCCTGCCCGCCGGCCACGTTGCCAAACGCCCGCTCGCGTTGGTGCTCGCGTTCGCGATGGCGACGGCGCTCGCCACCAGCACCGCCACCGCACAGACGGCGCCACCATCCACGCCACCCCCAGCACCAGCACCGGCACCACCCGCTCCCGCCGCCTCCGCCGCCCAGCGCGTCGAGATCACCGGCGGGCGCAACGCCGATACCGAAGAGCGGCGCCAGAGCACCGCGGCCAAGATCATCATCGGCCGCGAGGAGATCGAAAAGTTTGGCGATGCGACGGTCGGCGAAGTGCTGCGCCGGCTGCCCGGCGTGACCACGCCCGGCGCGCCCGGCCGTGGCGGGCCGCCGCGGCTGCGCGGGCTGGGCGGCGGCTACACCCAGTTGCTGATCGACGGCCAGCGCATCCCGCCGGGGTTTTCGCTGGAGTCGCTGACCCCCGAGCAGATCGAACGCATCGAGATCCTGCGCGCCCCGACGGCAGAGACCGGCGCGCGGGCGATCGCCGGCACGATCAATATCATCACGCGCGAAGGTTTCAAGCGCCGGCTCAACGACCTGCGGCTGGGTTTTGGCTATGAAAACGGGCAGTTCACGCCGGGCCTCTTTTGGACCCACAACGACAGCGCCGGGCCGCTGACCTACAACCTGTCGGCGGGCCTGTTCCGCAACTGGCGCGACTCGGCGAGCAGCACCACGACGAGCAGCGTAGACCTGGTCAGCGGCTTGAGCAGCGCGCGCTTCGAAACTTCGACCAGCCACGAGCGCCGGCTCGGGCTGAACCTGACTTCGCGACTGCAATGGCGCTTGAGCGAAACCGGCGACCTGTTGATGCTGATGCCCACGCTGTTCAGCAACGAGTCGAGCACCGAGCGCCGGTTTGATCTACAGCAGACCGGCGGCGTGCAACCTTACGACAGCGGCCAGAGCCAGAGCGAAGGCCGCTTCACCAACTTGCGTATCAACGGCCAATGGCGCAAGGCGCTGGGCGTCGGCACGCGGCTGGAACTGAACACCGGTGTCGGCGCCTGGCGCGCTGCCAATCACAGCCGGCGCGAGGAATTCCTGGCCTCAGCAGGCGCCGGCGCGGGCCCGGTGCGGATCATCGATGACCAGACGCGGACGCGGGAAAACTCAGCGACGCTGAGCGCCAAACTCTCCAGCGCGCTCGGCGCCAAGACCGACGGCAGCGGCGAACACAGCCTGGTCAGCGGCGCCGAGGTCGACAGCCAGCGCCGGCGCGAATCGAGCCTGCGCGTGCAGACACCGCCGTCACCGCTGCCGATCGACAGCGACGATGGCGACGACCTCGAAGCATCGAGCCTGCGCATGGCCGCTTATGTGCAGGACGAATGGGCGCTGAACCCGAACTGGTCGTTCCATGCCGGGCTGCGCTGGGAGGGTATCCGTACCCGCGGCGACAGCGCCGTCAACGCCAACAACAGCCTCGGCGTGGCGACAGAAAATCGCAGCAGCGTGTGGACACCGCTGCTGCATCTGCTGTGGAAACCCGACCCCAAAAAACGCGACCAGCTGCGCTTGAGCCTGACGCGCAGCTACCGCTCGCCGAACCTGAATTCGCTGATCGCGCGGCCGCGTTACAGCAGCGACCCGCTGACCGGCCCGAACGCCGCCACCCGGCCGGATCGGCTGGGCAACCCGGCGCTGAAACCCGAGACCGCGATTGGCATCGACCTCGCTTTCGAGCGTTATCTCGAAGGCGGCGGCTTGCTCAGTGCGAACCTTTTCAGCCGCCGTATCAGCGACTTGATCCGCAACGAGCTGTCCGATCCGCAGACCGTGCCCTGGAGCCCGGCGCTGCGCTGGGTCGAGCGGCCGGTCAATATCGGCGACGCTGTCACCCAGGGCATCGAGTTCGAAGCCAAATTCCGCCTCGACCAGGCGCTGGCCGGCGCGACGCCGGTCGAGCTGCGCGCCAACCTGAGCCTGTTCCGGTCCCGCGTCGACGGTGTACCGGGCCCCGACAACCGCCTCGACAGCCAGGCCAAGGCCACCGCCAACTTCGGCGCCGACTACCGCTTTCGCGGCGCGCCGTTGACGCTCGGCGGCAACCTCAACTGGGTGCCGGGATACCGCACCCGGCTCAGCGAGGAAAAAACCGCCAGCGTCAGCGGCAAGCGGGTCTTTGATGCATTTGGCCTGTGGACCTTCAACCCGGCCACCGCACTGCGGGTGCTGGCCAGCAATGCGGCGCCGCAGGACTATCTGAGCTCGAGCACGGTCAACACCAGCACCCTGCGCGAGCTCGCGCAAACCAGCGCGCCAACCTACACCCATTGGCAACTTCGGCTGGAGCTGAAACTTTAGGCTCGGGTGGCCTTACGCGGCAGCTTCAGCGCGCACTCGGCGCGCTTTCGTGAACGGCGATACGACGGGTTACGGCTTCGAACCCGAGTGCCACGGATCGTGTGATGTCGATCACAGCGCTGCCGATAGTGCAGTGGCAGCATGCACTTATTGACACCGCGCCACGTTTCCCGCCCAACCCATCGAGCCCATCATGTTCAAGCCTGCCGCCGAGATCAGCCCTTTTCGCCTGCGCCCGGCGTCAGCGGCTTCAGAGCGCGCGTCTTCGTCGATGCTGCGCGTCGCGCGCACCACCGCCGTCGCGAGACAGTCGCCGGTGTTGCAGCAACGCCAGCGCAGCACGGGCCAGATGGCGTTTGATTTCAAACGTTAGGCATCCGCGGCGCTGCAGCGCCGCGAACGGCAGGCCTGAAGCCCGCGGTGTCGAGGGCATCCCTGGAGCCTGACGGCCACGCGCTACTGGCATCATCAACGGGCGGCAACAAGGAGCCCGATGGATGTGCGCAGCCAAGGTGGCCGACGGCAAGCAGCGTGGTTGGATCATTCCGATCGGCGGCGCCGAAGAAAAAGACAACTCGCCGCAAATCCTGCGGCGTTTTGTGCAGCTCGCTGGCGCCGGGTCGCCGGACGGCGCGAACATCGTGGTCATCCCCACCGCCAGCCAGTTGCGCGGCACCGGGCCGCGCTACGAACGCATCTTTGCCGAACTCGGCGCCGCGCGGGTTGCGACGATCGATTTCGACACCCGGCGTGATGCCGAAGAACCCGGCCGGCTGGAGCGCTTGCAGCGCGCCACCGGCGTCTTCTTCACCGGCGGCAACCAGCTGCGGCTGTCGACGCTGATCGGCGGCACCGCGGTGGCGCGCGCCGTGCGTGCACTCAACGCCGCCGGGGTGCCGGTGGCCGGCACGAGTGCCGGGGCCGCCTTCATCAGCGAACACATGATCGCCTTTGGCGATGAAGGCTCGACGCCCGTCGCCGGCAGCGTGCGCCTCGCGCCCGGCCTGGGGCTGACCAACCGCTTCATCATCGACCAGCATTTTCGCCAGCGCGACCGCCTCGGGCGGCTGCTTACCGCGCTGGCCTACAACCCCTTTGCGGTCGGCATTGGGCTCGACGAAGACACCGCTGCTTTCATCGGCCCCGACAACACGGTGCATGTCGAAGGCTCGGGTGGCATCACCGTCGTTGACGCCGCAGAGGTGAGCTTCTCTTCGATGGACAGCGTCGCCGAAGGCCAGCCGGTCTGCCTGCTCGGTGTCAAGCTGCACATCCTGAGCCGCGGCGCGACCTTCAACCTGCACAGCCGGCAGGCCGACGCGGGCAGCTTGAACGTCGCCAAAGTCTGACCCAAAAAACCCAGCCAAGCCGGGAGCCCCGCGATGCACATCCTCGAACGCAACGTCTACGTCGGCCCGTCGCTGTATGCACATTTCCCGGTCATCAAGGTGCTGCTCGATCTCGGGCCGCTCGAAGCCTGGCCGACCGGGCGCCTGGGCACGACGTATGTCGACGGCCTCATCAACGCACTGCCCAGCCTGCAGGAGCATGGCTGCTCTTACCGCACCGCCGGTGGCCTGGTCAGGCGCATGCGCGAGGACGAAGGCACCTGGCTCGGGCATGTCTTCGAACATGTCGCGATCGAGCTGCAGAACATCGCCGGCGAAGACGTGAGCTTCGGCAAGACGCGCAGTGTTGATGAGCGCCCGGGCGTCTACACCGTGGTCTACGAATACGCGCAGCGTGATGAAGGCATCGAAGCCGGCGAACTCGCGCTGCGGCTGCTGTGTTCGCTGCTGCCGACTGACTTGCACCCGGCCGGCGTGGTGCCCGCCGACTGGGACTGGCCGAGCGCGCGTGACGAATACATCCGCTACGCGCAGCGGCGCGCGTTGGGGCCGTCAACGGCGTCGCTGGTGAAGGCCGCCGAAGCGCGCAAGATCCCCTGGCTGCGGCTCAACGAACAGAGCCTGATCCAGCTCGGCCACGGCAAATTCCAGCAGCGCATCCAGGCCACCGTGACCGGGCGCACCAGCTACATCGCCGTCGAGCTGGCGCAAGACAAGGAAGAAACCAACAAGATCCTCGGCAACTGCGGCCTGCCGGTGCCCAAGCAGGAACTGGTGCGCAGCGCTGACCGCGCCGTGCGTGCGGCAGAGCGGCTGGGCTTTCCGGTGGTCACCAAACCCTACAACGGCAACCATGGCCGCGGCATCTCGATCGGGCTGAAAAGCGCTGACGAGGTACGCGCCGGTTTTGCCGCCGCCGCCGAACACAGCAGCAGCGTCATCGTCGAGACCTATCTGCATGGCGACGACCACCGGCTGCTCGTGATCAACGGCCAGCTGATTGCCGCGACGCGCCGCACGCCGGGGCATGTCGTCGGCGACGGGCGCCACACCGTCAAGCAGCTCGTCGAGATCGTCAACCGCGACCCGCGGCGCGGTGTCGGCCACGAAAAAGTGATGACGCGCATCGAGCTCGATGCCCAGGCCGAGATGATGCTGACGCGGCAATCGATGACCGCTGGCGATGTGCCCGCCGCCGGGCAGCAGGTGCTGCTGCGCAGCACTGCCAACCTGTCCACCGGCGGCACCGCGACCGACGTCACCGACATCATCCACCCCGACAACCGCGAAATGGCGGTGCGTGCGGTGACCGCGATCGGCCTCGATGTCGGTGGTGTCGACTTCCTCTGCCCGGATATCACCGAGAGCTACAAGACGGTCGGCGGGGGCATCTGCGAGATCAATGCCGCACCGGGTTTTCGGATGCACGTCGCGCCCAGCGAAGGCACGCCGCGGGACGCCGCCGGGCCGGTCATCGACATGCTGTTCCCGGCGGGCAGCCATTCGCGGGTGCCCATCGCCTGCATCACCGGGACCAACGGCAAAACCACGACCGCGCGGATGCTCGCGCACATCAGCAAGATGGCCGGCTTCACGCCTGGCCTGACGACCACCGACGGCGTCTACATCGACGGCCAGCGCACCGTCGAAGGCGACATGACCGGCCCGGTGGCCACACGCATGGTGCTTGCCGACCCGCAGATCGATATCGCGGTGCTCGAAGTCGCGCGCGGTGGCCTGCTGCGCGCCGGCATGGGGGTGCCGTTTGTGAATGTCGGCGCGGTGCTGAATGTGAAGAGCGACCACCTCGGCATGAAGGGCATCGATACGCTGGAGCAGCTCGCCGAGGTCAAGCGCATCGTGGTCGAAGTCGCGCGCGACTGCGCGGTGCTGAATGCCGACGACGACAACGTGATCAGGATGTCGGCGCACACCGACGCCAAGAGCCTGTGTTATGTCACCGTCAACCCGCAGCCGGGCTTGACACAACACGTGGTGCGCGAGCACATCCGCGCCGGCGGCCGCGCCTGCGCGCTGGAGGCCGGGGTCAATGGCCAGATGATCACGCTGTACGACAAGGGCCGGCATATCCCGCTGATGTGGACCCACCTGATCCCGGCCACGCTCGAAGGCCGCGCGATGCACAACGTGCAGAACGCGATGTTCGCCGCCGCCTGCGCCTTCAGCCTGGATATCAAGCTCGACGCGATTCGCCAGGGCCTGCGCACGTTTGACAGCACCTTCTTCCAGGCGCCGGGGCGCATGAACGTCTGGGACGAACACCCCTTCAAGGTCATCTTCGACTACGCCCACAACGCCCATGCGGTGGGCGTGATGGCCGACCTGGCGCAGCGGCTCGAGGTGCGCGGCCGGCGCATCGTCGTCGTCGCCGGGCCGGGCGACCGCCGCGACGCCGACATCCGCGATATCGCGCTCGCGGTGGCGGGCCGCTTCGACCACTACATCTGCCGCCGCGACGACGGCCTGCGTGGCCGCGCCAGCGACGAGGTGCCGCAGATGATCGCCGCGGTACTGCGTGAAAAAGGCGTTGCCGAGAGCCAGATCACGATCATCCCCGACGAACAAGAGGCTATCGATGCGGCGCTGCGCATGGGCCGGCTCGGCGACCTGCTGCTGGTTTTTGCCGATGCGTTGACACGTTCGTGGAAGCAGGTCATCAAGTTCAAGCCCGAAAGCGGTGGCGCGGTGCCGGGCCCGGCATTGCAGGCCCAACGTTCGACCTCAGCGGCAGTATCGGCGGCAGCATCGGCAACACCCTCGGCGGCCGCAGCGGTGCCGGCCGGCGTGCCTGCCGGCACCGGCATGGGCATCGGTGTCGAACCCGACGATGGCACGATGGCGATGGCGCAGCCGAACGACGGCGCGGCGCTGGCCGCGGGTTTTGTCCGCGACGCGCGTGGGCTGCGTTTTGTCGGCGAAGCCGACGATTGATGCGGTCCCGGCTTGCGCTGCGAGCCGCAGTGTCGTCGACGCGCCCCCAATGAATCCGCTGCCGCCGATTTTTGAGGACTCGCGCCGCCTGGTCGGCGCCAACCTCTACTTCGACCGGCCGGCGGTGGTGCTCAGCGCGCTCGGCCCGCTGGCGGCTGACGATGCGGCGCATGCACGCTGGGCCGCCGCGGTGTCGTCGATCGCCGCGGCGCTCGGCTGGCCAGCGCCGCAGCCTCAAGCGCAGCTGCACGTGCAGATGCAGGGGAGCGCGCAAAGCGCTTCGGCCAGGCTCGCCTTTGTGGCCCCGGCGGCGCTGCTGTACACCGCCACCGAAGTCAACGAATGGGCCTGGGAGCAGGCGGTTGGCGAAGCCGCGGCGGGTTTTGTGATCCAGCATGGCGGGCTCGATGTCGCGGCCTTCTGTGCGCGCGCTGACGACGAGTTCTCGCGGCCGCTGGCGCGGCTCAAAGCCGCCGCCGCCGAACACCAGCTGCCCTGTTTTGAAGACGACGACACGCTGTCGATCGGCGCCGGCAGCGGCAGCGTCAGCTATCCGCGCGCGGCGCTGCCGCTGCCGATGGATGTGCCCTGGTCGCGGCTGCACGATGTGCCGACGATCCTGGTCACTGGATCCAACGGCAAGACGACCACCGCACGCCTGATCGCGGCGATCGCCGCAGCGGGCGGCACGACCATCGGTCTGTGTGGCACCGAGGGCATCTTTGTCGGCGGCGCCCGCCTCGCATTGGGGGACTACGCCGGCCCGGCCGGCGCGCGCGTGGTGCTGCGCCACCCTGCGGTGGATTTCGCCGTGCTGGAGACCGCCCGCGGCGGCCTGTTGCGGCGCGGGCTGGCGGTGCGGCATGCCGATGTCGCGGTGGTCACGAATATCAGCGCCGACCATTTTGGCGAATACGGCATGCACACCCTGGACGACATCGCGCGCGCGAAATTGATCGTCGCGCATGCCGTCGCTGGTGGCAGTGGGGGCGGTGGCGGTGGCGGCGGTGTACTGGTGCTGAATGCCGGCGACGCAACGCTGATGCGGGCGGCGGCTCGCTGGCCGCATGCGGCGCAGGCGCGGCAGGCGCTGTTCGCGCTCGACTTCGATGCAGTGCCGCTGCGCAAGCATCGTGCTGCCGGCAGCGCGACATGCGGTCTGCGCGCGGGTGAATTGTGGCTGTCGATCGCGGGCCAGGAACATGCACTCGGCGCTGCTGCAGCGATGCCGATGACGCTTGGCGGCGCAGCCGCTTTTAATATCGAAAACGCCGCGGCCGCCACGCTCGCCGCGGCCTCGGTGGGCTTGCCGATCGACATCATCCGCACAACGCTGTTGAGTTTTGGGCGAGCGCCCAGCGACAACCCGGGCCGGCTTGAGCGCTGGTCACACCACGGCGCCACGGTGCTCGTCGACTATGCCCACAACCCTGACGGGCTGGCGCAACTGCTGCGTGTTGCACGATCGCTGCAACCCGCGCGCCTTGGGCTGCTGCTCGGGCAGGCCGGCAACCGCGACGACGTGGCGATCACCGACCTGGCACGCACCGCCGCCGGTTTTGCACCCGACCTGGTGGTCATCAAGGAGCTGCCGCTGATGCTGCGCGGCCGCGCCGCGGGCGAGGTGCCGGCGCTGATCGAGCGGGCCTTGCACGATGCCGGCCTCGACGCCTTGAAGACCCTGCAAGAAGCCGACGAAGAAACTGCCGCGCTGCGCCTGCTCGACTGGGCCGAAGCGGGCGACGTGATCGTGCTGCCGGTGCACACCGCGGCGGTGCGCGAACGGCTGGCGGCGCGGTTGGCGGCGTTGTCCACGTCCCCGCCTGCAGCGCGCCTGGATTGACGTCGGCGCAGCGGCCGCGGCCCCGCGCCTCAGCCGACCACAACCTCGCTGATCTGCATCACCGGCGGCACGTCGGTGTAGTTCGCGATGTCGGCCATGATCTCCGCGGCATGCGGGCCGAAGCCGGCCTGGAAGGCTTCGACCGAGTCGCAGAAGATGTGGCACATGCCGACATAAACCGCCGGCGCACCGGGTGCGCCACCAGCCAGGCCCTTGTCGATGGTGTAGGTCTTGCAGCTCGCGCCCATGCGGGCCTGCACCAGCGGCATATGTTTGTCGCGGTAGTAGGCGTGGTCGAAGCGCGCGCCGGGGTTGTTGGGGTACATCACGCTGACTTTGATCATGGTTCGCCTTCGTCGTTGAGTGGCCGCTCGGGCCGGGCCGGCGATCGTGGTCGAAACCCGGCGCGGCGGCAAGCGCGGCGTGTTTGCGCAGGGTTTTGCCAACGAAGTGCTGGCCCGCTCTGCGGCACACTGCTGGCTTCCACACCCGGGCCCGCCACCAAGACCATGAAACCCAATCGCCGTCGGCTCGTCAAGCTCTTCAACATCGTCGCGCTGAGTTCGCTGGGGGCGACACCCTGGGCGGTGTTCGCGCAACCCGCCGCCTGGCCAGCGAAGCCGGTGCGCATCGTCGTGCCGTTCCCGGCCGGCGGCACCACCGACCTCCTGGCGCGGGCGCTCGCGCCGGAATTGCAAGCCGTCTTCGGCCAGCCTTTTATCGTCGACAACAAACCCGGCGCGGGCGGCAATCTCGGCGCCAACGAGGTCGCCAAGGCCGCCGCCGATGGCCACACGCTGCTGATGGGCACCGTCGGCACGCATGCGATCAACCCGGCGCTGTACCCCAAGATGCCCTACGACCATGTCAAGGATTTTGTCCCGGTGACGCTGGTCGCCGGGGTGCCCAACGTGCTCGTGATGAATACGGCCAATGCGCAGAAATACGGCATCAACAGCGTCGCCGACCTGGCTCGCGTGGCGCGCGCCAACCCGGGCAAGCTGAATATGGCGAGCTCGGGCAACGGCACTTCGATCCATTTGTCGGGCGAGCTTTTCAAGACCATGACCGGCACCTTCATGGTCCACTTTCCCTACCGCGGGTCGGGGCCGGCAATGATCGACCTGATCGGCGGCAATATGGACCTGATGTTCGACAACCTGCCTTCCGCGCTGCCGCATATCAAGTCGGGCCGGTTGAAGGCCTTCGCCGTGACCAGCGGCGTGCGCTCGGCCGCGGTGCCCGAATTGCCGACGATCGCCGAAGCCGGCGGCGCGGCCACGCAAGGCTACGAAGCGAGTTCGTGGTTCGGCCTGCTGGCGCCGGCCGGCACCTCGATGGATATCGTCAACCGGGTGCAGCAGGAAACCGCCAAGGCCCTGGCCTCGCCGGCGCTGAAGGAGCGCCTGCTGGCACAAGGCGCGATCCCCAGCGGCATGACCCCCACCGCCTTCGCCCGCTTCATCGACACCGAGACGAAGAAGTGGGCGCAGGTGGTCAAGGCCTCGGGCGCAAAGGTCGACTAGCCAGGCGCGCCGGCGTCGGCCGTCACCGGCTCACGGCCCGCGCGCTTGAAATCGCGCTCGGTCCTTCGTCCAGCGCGCAACGCCTTCCGGCGTTGCACGTCCGGACTCAGCTATTCCAGATGACCTTCTTGCGCGCGCCGACCCACTTTTCGTAGTTCGCCGCGAACAGGTCTTCGATCTTGTTGCG